>JBNKYQ010000454.1:0-500 GCA_050300975.1 Kordiimonas sp. | reverse complement strand
CTTTGTCTTCTTCCTTTCTCTCATATTGACATTGGGCAATGAAATGTCCATTCTTACCGTAATTATAGCATACCCTCTTTGATCTTGGCTTATCTTTCCTTTCTCCCTTGTAAGGTCTTCTTTTCTTGATGAATTTGTTGAATTTCTTGATGAATAAAGTCACTTCATCTTTGTCATATTCTCTTTCATTGTCTTCTTCTTCCTCACTAGGACTCTAAATCAAAACTTTCTTCTTCTAGCTCTTGTTTGCTTTGAGAGCAATGTCTTACTTCTTGGATGTTGAGATGCCCTTGTGGAGATTCTTAATGTTGTTTGCTTCTTGAATATTTATCTCATGGTTCATGATCCTTCCAAGCACATCATCAGGTGTCATCCTTTTGAGCTTGGGGTCCCCTCTTATTATTGACACTAGAGTTGTATCTCTTATCATATAGGCTCTTAGCAATCTTTGCACCATCAACTTGTTGGTCCACCTCTTTGATTCATAAGCTCTTACTTTG
>JBNKYQ010000453.1:0-500 GCA_050300975.1 Kordiimonas sp. | reverse complement strand
CTTACGACACTCAAGACTACGTGGCTAAGCATAACTAACCAAGTATGAACCCAAATCCTAAAGTACAAGACTTAGGTACAATAATAAATCATGCAGACCAATGTGTACACTAGAGAAAGAAAGCATATTGGAACAAAATGGTCAAGGGTCACTTACCTTGCTCTCCTGCTAACTGCTGCTCAAAGTCTTGAACGTCAAGCTCCTAGAGATTCTAAAAGTCATCGGCGCCTAATGGCAACGATTGGAAATAAGCAATGCAAATAAATAAATAAACAATACACCAAACAGTACCTAATGTCTAAACAAACAGTACCAAAAGGATATTATAGGAAGTTCATCGAAGGATCCCCAAGGATCACCAAGCCCATGACCGAGTTGCTTGAGAAGGATAAGAAGTTGAAGTGGACGCCGCATGTGAAGTTAGTTTTTAGGAGTTGAAGAAGCAACTAACCACTACCCCAGTGTTAGTGATGCCTGATATGGAGAAGTCATTCTCAATC
>JBNKYQ010000452.1:0-510 GCA_050300975.1 Kordiimonas sp. | reverse complement strand
CAGCAGCTTTAGTTTCTGCGATCTCTTGGATTTGTGCATCAGTGATAGTACCCACTTTTTCAGTGTTTGGACGACCTGAACCAGACTTGATACCAGCTGCTTTCTTAAGAAGAACTGCTGCAGGTGGAGTCTTAGTTTCGAACGTGAAAGAACGGTCGCTGTATACAGTGATAACAACTGGGATTGGTAGACCTTTCTCTACAGATTCTGTTTTTGCGTTGAACGCTTTACAGAATTCCATAATGTTCACACCACGTTGACCTAGTGCAGGACCAACCGGTGGACTTGGGTTAGCCATACCCGCTGCAACTTGCAGCTTGATATAAGCTTCAACTTTCTTAGCCATGATATTTCCTAAATTTTGGGTTCAAACGCTAATTAACAATCAGCTCCCCGAAGTAACAAAACCAATTAAAGGTTTAGAAGACCTAATTTCTAAGTGATAGCACTCAGAAAAGGTATTAAGACCTGTAAAAAGGCGCGAAATTATAGCTAGCATTCGCGCCTTAA
>JBNKYQ010000451.1:0-511 GCA_050300975.1 Kordiimonas sp. | reverse complement strand
TACGTACCACCGACGTTACCGGAACCATCGTACTGCCTAGCGGCGTTGAAATGGTAATGCCCGGAGACAACCTGACCATCACTGTTGAGCTGCTCCAGCCCATCGCCCTGAACGTGGGACTCCGCTTCGCGATCCGTGAAGGAGGCCGTACCGTAGGTGCCGGACAGGTTACCAAGATTCTGGATTAATCCTTTCCTGAAAGGATCGAAATAACGCAGTGAGGGGTCCCGTCCTGATCTAATCGGGAGGGAACCCTTTCACTGTGTCTACGGGTGTAGCTCAGTTGGTAGAGCACCGGTCTCCAAAACCGGGTGTCGGGAGTTCGAGTCTCTCCTCCCGTGCAACAATAAAAAACGGAGCGCATTTCGCTCCACCGAAGTTAAACGACAGCAGCCGATGTTAACCTATTTTAAAGATTCCTACGAGGAGTTGAAAAACCACGTAACGCTACCCACACGGGCAGAATCGTCTAACCTGATGGTGATCGTGGCGGTTTTTTCCGTTCTGTTAT
>JBNKYQ010000450.1:0-512 GCA_050300975.1 Kordiimonas sp. | reverse complement strand
AGATCTGGGGAACGACGCCGGAGGCCAGGACGTTGCGCTGGAAGACCTCGGCGTAGCCGGCCAGCGAGGCCACGCCCTCCTGGATGCGCGCGCCGCCTGAGTCGTTGAGGCCGATGACCGGGGCGCCGACCTGGATGGCCTTGTCCATGATCTTGCAGATCTTCTCGGCGTGGGCCTCGGAGAGGGAGCCGCCGAAGACCGTGAAGTCCTGGCTGAAGACGAAGACCAGGCGGCCGTTGATGGTGCCGTGGCCGGTGACCACGCCGTCGCCGGAGACCTTCTGGCCTTCCATGCCGAAATCGATGCAGCGGTGCTCGACGAACATGTCCCACTCCTCGAAGGAGCCCTCGTCGAGCAGGATCTGCAGGCGTTCGCGGGCTGTCAGCTTGCCCTTGGCGTGCTGGGCCTCGATCCGCCGCTGGCCGCCGCCGATGGCCGCCTGATCCCGCATTTCCTCAAGTCGTTGGAGGATGTCCTGCATGGCACCGCTTTCCCTGCTTAGTCCCCGGCCT
>JBNKYQ010000449.1:0-514 GCA_050300975.1 Kordiimonas sp. | reverse complement strand
AGGGGTCGTTCATGACTTTGAAGGCGAGGCCCGCGAAGGGTTGCTCGTCATCGGCCGACCGCGCGATGTCCCGAGTCTCAGTTTCGTCGCCCGGGGCAAAGCCCATATAGGCGGGAACGTCGAGCGGGCTCGGCAGATAGTCGATCACAGCGTTGAGCAGCGGCTGAACGCCTTTGTTCTTGAACGCAGAACCGCCCAGAACCGGCACAAAGCTCAGGCTCAGGGTGCCTTTACGGATCAGCTTTTGCAGCGTTTCCTGATCAGGCTCGTTGCCTTCCAGATAGGCTTCCATCGCATCATCGTCTTGCTCAACGGCATGCTCGATGAGGTGGCTGCGCCATTCTTCGGCGGTGTCCTGAAGCTCAGCACGGATCGGCTGACGCACCCAGGTGGCGCCCAGATCTTCGCCTTGCCAGACCCATTCTTCCATGGAGACCAGGTCGACGATGCCTTCCAGCTGATCTTCGGCCCCGATCGGGAAGTTCACCGGAACCGGAGTGGCACCCGTGCGGTC
>JBNKYQ010000448.1:0-519 GCA_050300975.1 Kordiimonas sp. | reverse complement strand
ATACCCCTACATCGTCATAAGAATTATGATTACATTTTTAAATCTTTTATTTTTGGAAGATAGCATTATCTCCTGTGGAGACGACATTAAGGTACATAATTTCCTTAAGTTTTAAGTTTATAAGTAAATATGTATTTGTTTTAGCACTAAATATATAAGAAAAGATAAGCATTGTCTTACTTAGGAATAAGATAATCTGGGGGAGTATGGTATTGTGAGAAATAAAATTTTGAAGAGTAGCAGATTCGTATGCCCACTACAATGATTCAGAAGATATTTTCTCAATACCTTCGGATGTTGCATTTCTATTACAACACCTGTTGTTAGTTTCTTTAATGGTGACGCCTAAGTGATCAAGTTTTCCGTTATTCAAAAATCTGAAATTTTGTCATCATTTACGAAGCAACATCCCTATGGTAATGATTGGTTAAGGCCATAGGAGAATTCTTTTATCTGAAAGGCTTGAAGCTAAGTAAGATGAAATGGGTTCAATAAGTTTTTGTTAATTAAGAAAAGTTC
>JBNKYQ010000447.1:0-521 GCA_050300975.1 Kordiimonas sp. | reverse complement strand
AGCGGTGCGCTCTCCCGGACGATAGCCGGGAATGAAGCCGGAATGCTTCTTCGGCTGATCCGCCGTATCCTTCGGATTGAACACGATTGCGGTATAGAAAAACGCAAAGAACATGATCATCGCGGCGTAGAGCGCCATGTAGAGCGGCTGCCCGTGGCCGAGCGACGCCAGGACTACCGCGGCCCACGACGGCAGATTCTGTGTATTGGCAAAGCCCGCAACCGTAGCCGGCAGCAGAAGCAGCGACGACGCGAAGATCGGCGGAATGACACCGGCCGTATTGAGCTCGAGCGGCAGGTGCGACGTGTCGCCCTGGAACATGCGGTTGCCGACTTGGCGCTTCGGATACTGAATCAACAGGCGCCGCTGGGCCCGCTCGAAGAACACGATGACGGCGATGACGATGGTCGCCAGCACGATGATTGCCAGGATAATCCCGGTCGAAAGCGCCCCCGTGCGTCTCAGTTCTAGCGTGCCGGAAATGGCCGACGGCAGGCCCGCGACGATGCCGGAGAAGATGA
>JBNKYQ010000446.1:0-524 GCA_050300975.1 Kordiimonas sp. | reverse complement strand
AGCGCGTCAGAGTGTTGGGAGATAAAAAAAACTCGCGGAACAATTCCATGAGGAGATGCAACAGCAATCACACCAAGATGGAGCGCCTTCCCATTAGTGGGAGGGCAAACAAAAAATGAACCCGCATGAGGAGGAGGACATAGAGATGGAGTTCCAAGATGTCAAGAGGGCATTGAAGGCCATCTATGGCCACTCTGATTCTGAGTCCAGCGGCAACAAACGCCGCTAGGTGCTCCATGTTATGTTCGGAGGTTCCTGGGACATCATGTCTAGGTGCATCAACAAAACCTTGCACTGAGAGATTGCGACTGCGGCCCTAGCAGCAAAAGCTGCACCGCACTGCAAGTGGGTGGAAACCCCGATTGGGTTTGACCTCCGACTGCCCCAAGAGCGTGGCCGGTGCCGGTCAGCTCCCGCTGCTGGTCTCCCCGACCATCTCCAACGTCAAGCTGTACCACGTCTTAATTGATGGGAGTGCGGCCCTCAATCTCATCAGCCGTGCGGCCTTCAAGAAGCTGCAGATA
>JBNKYQ010000445.1:0-529 GCA_050300975.1 Kordiimonas sp. | reverse complement strand
CGGCAGGTCGAGGACCGGGCGCTGCGGTGCACGCGCGTCGGACATCGAGAAGCTCTGCGACTGCGGAGCGACGCCGACGCCGGACTGTTCGATACCCGTGGCGACCACCGACACGCGGATCTTGCCTTCGAGGTCCGGGTTGAACGCGCTACCCCAGATGATGTTCGCGTCTTCGTCAACCAGTTCACGGATATGGTTGGCTGCTTCATCGACTTCGAGCAGCTTCATGTCTTCGCCGCCAATGATCGAGATGATCACGCCCTTGGCGCCTTGCATGCTGACCCCATCGAGCAGCGGATTTGCAATCGCGCGTTCTGCGGCCTCGAGCGCGCGGCTCGCGGGCGAGGCGAACGGGTTGCCGCCCGGACGACCGCCGGGACGGCCGCCGCGTCCCCGGCCCCCGGGCGGCGGACCACGGCGCGCCGGGGCCTCCCGCGGCGGCTTGGCGCGCGCGAGCAGGGCGGCCTCGTCGATCTCGAGCCAGACGTGCTCGACGCGCGTCAGGTCGAAGTCGGCGCGGGCCCGAGCC
>JBNKYQ010000444.1:0-531 GCA_050300975.1 Kordiimonas sp. | reverse complement strand
ATCAACATTTTGCACCCCGGACGCTCTGGAGTCCACTATATGACCAGCAAATCCTACCGGATGCAAAAACACAAGTTCATCGTAAGGTGTCTCGACGTGCTTTTTGTGGAAGCCGATCTGGTCCCACCCGAGCATGAAAAAATAGTGCATTGACGTTTCATGGCCCGGACGCACTGGAATGCACTACATGACCTGCAGATCCAATTGGATGCAAAAACACAAGTTCGCCATAACATGTCCCGGCGCGCTTTTTATCGATACCGTACCAAGCCCACCCGAGCATGAAAAATAGTGCTTTGACATTTCGCATCCCAAACACACCAAAATGCATTATGCGACCAGCAGATCGCACTAGATGCAAAAACACAAGTTTGGCGTAATGTGTCCTAGCGTGCTTCTTGTGGGACCGGTGCCTAGCCCACCCGAGCTTGAAAAATAGTGTGTCAATGTTTCGCACCCCGGATGCACTAGAATGCAGTACATGACCTCCAGATCGCACCAGATGCAACAACACATGTTCAGCATAACGTG
>JBNKYQ010000443.1:0-532 GCA_050300975.1 Kordiimonas sp. | reverse complement strand
ATAGCGCACCGGACGATGGGTAATGAGCAGTTGCGGATCTTGTGCCTGTTGCTCAAGTTCGGTGCACAGTTCGACTGAATAGTTGTTTTTCGCCATCGTTTTCCTGACATATTTTAAAAGAGCACGAAGCCTGCCAAAACGCCTGTTGGAACACAAACCCTATGAAAGGTAAAAACGTCGATCGCACGTAATGGCGGGGGATTCGTTCACAATTTCACTTGCGCGCCCAGATTGGTTGAAGCATATTCCATCCATCTTCAGGGCAGGGTGAAATTCCCGACCGGCGGTAACAGTCCGCGAGTCCGACCAGGAATCTGGAACGACACGATGCAGTGAAATTCTGCAACCGACAGTACAGTCTGGATGAGAGAAGATGACTACACGCATTGCTGTATTCGCGAAAAGCCCTGAAGACGTACGTTCTTTAGGGTTTTTTGTATTGCAGGAGCAGTTATGAGCAAAAGTATATTCGATCCGATCGAGGATGTGATCGACGCATTCCGCAACGGCGAAGTCATTGTGATGACGGACG
>JBNKYQ010000442.1:0-535 GCA_050300975.1 Kordiimonas sp. | reverse complement strand
AATCCGGCCGCGTGCATCTCTGCCACGAATGACATCACGCAACTCGTAGTTGTCCCTATCATGCCCTCGACCGCGCTCTTCTGGTGGAGTGATGCTACTGGCCGAGTCCCCACAGGGACTATGCCGGTGGTCATCCTCGTGACCCTGGTCTTCATCCTCCTTGTCATGAAATGGATCCGCTACAGTTGCTGCGTCTAGCATCACCTGGAGGCATTTGACATGCGCGTTGACTTCTTCATTGTCTTTGGGTAAATGAGGGGTAATTTGATCAATGAGCATCCTCGAAGCCAAGGCGTTGTGAGCTGGAGTGTAGTAGACTTGTTCTGCATGGTACTCAATCCGGCTGAGTTCCTCGTGGATAGACCATGATTGGTCTCGGAGCTATTCTCAACCGGTTGGGCGTTGCAGGTTGCACTTTGGGTGGTGTCCCCCGGAGGGAGCGCCATTCCCAGCACCATCCCCGGATGATCCCGAGTCATCTTGCCGACCATTGTGTCTTTTCCCGGCTACCTCTGGGGCTAGCCAGGCTACACGA
>JBNKYQ010000441.1:0-541 GCA_050300975.1 Kordiimonas sp. | reverse complement strand
ACCCGATCCGCGAGGATGAGGAAAAGGATAAAGGCCTGAAGCTGGGCCATGCCTCCTACGGTCGTGGCCTCAAGCTGGGGCATGAGAAAGACGACCTCGGCATCCTCGCTTTCTACGCCTAAGCTAGCATGTCACCCTGAACTTGGTTCAGGGTCCATGGCTCATTCGGTTGATATTTCAACATTGTCCGGCATGGATGCTGAAACAAGTTCAGCATGACGATATCGAAGGCTTAAAACGCCACCACATTTTCAATGATTGCCCGGGCATCCACGCCGTCTGGCAGGCTGCCGTAGGCCCCATGCCGCCCGAACGGGTCAAGCCGGGTGGCAATATAGCCGTCGGCAACGCTTGTGGGTGCGCGGTCCATCATCAGTTTGGCGGCCGCGAGGGTGGCCAGCTTCTCCGTCAGCCAGCGGCCGCGGGCTTCGTTCAGGCCGCCTGCGATATTGTCGGTCAGGTCCGCCAGCGCGTCGTCATAGTGGCTCGATTGCCCCTTGGCTTCACTGAGCCAGCCGATGCCCGCTTCAAGGCTTTCGCG
>JBNKYQ010000440.1:0-542 GCA_050300975.1 Kordiimonas sp. | reverse complement strand
TTCTCCTACAATAACAGTTATCAAGAAAGTATAAAAATGGCACCCTTTGAGTTTTTGTATGGAAGGAAGTGTAGAACTCCTCTGTTTTGGAACAAACCTGGCAAGAATGAAATCTTTGGACCAGACATCCTTCAGGAAGCAGAAAGACAAGTTCAGATGGTCAGAGAGAACTTGAAACTAGCTCAATCAAGGCAGAAAAGTTATGCCCCAATAGAAGAAGGGAATTGAGATTCCAAGTTGATGATTTCGTGTATCTAAAAGTGTCACCAATGAGAGGACTTCGTCGTTTCAAGATACGAGGAAAACTTGTGCCAAGATATATTGGACCCTTCAAGATTTTAGAGTAAAGGGGTGAAGTAGCATATCAGCTGGAGCTACCACCGAAGAAAATGTTTGAGTTTCAGAAGAGCAGATACCTCTGGAAGAGTTAACAGTTGGCGAAGACCTTACCTATCAAGAATACCCGGTGAAAATTTTGGACACTTCAGAAAAAGTCATCCGGAATAACTGCTACATGATGTGTAAAGTGCAATGGAGCAACC
>JBNKYQ010000439.1:0-545 GCA_050300975.1 Kordiimonas sp. | reverse complement strand
GCATGCACCTGCTACAGCTCATTTTTCGATGACACCTTTGACTTCACGTGCGCCATCCACATCGACGACACCACCACCAGCATCTCATGCTTCAGAGATGACACCACCAACACCTCGTGCAACAGCAAAACCGTCTTCTTCGTCAACCACATCCATCAGTCGCACCTCCGATATTAAGTGCCACTGTTGTCATGAAGTAGGCCACTTCCAGCGTGATTGTCCCAGCAAGAAATCCTACATTGCCACAGATGACGGAGGTTATGTAGGTGCTAGTGATGTTGAAGATGATTTTGCACTTCAAACTAACAATGTAGGTGACCTTGACGATGATGATGACAATGTCTTTAGGAGTGAGAATACGGAGGAGTACATCTCCAAAATCTATGTGGTGCAGCGGGTTTTGAGTGCACAAGTAGGCACTTCAGAGAAGCTTCAACGCCACAACTTATTCCAGTTTTTCTTCATCACCAAGGACTGCTGTGTACGCACCATCATTGACGGAGGAAGTTGCAACAACTTGGTGAGTGCAGATTTCATGACAAAGA
>JBNKYQ010000438.1:0-553 GCA_050300975.1 Kordiimonas sp. | reverse complement strand
TGTGCACCGGGCACTTCGTGTTGCCATCGTCGCTATTGGATGGCTGACGGGGGCATTTGTCGCCTCTCAGCCCACCACGGCCCTCACCCGCCGATGCAGCTGCGGCAGTGGGCGCTCCGGCCAGCGGCTGGTTGCCGCCAGCCTTCTTGTTGTTGTTGCTGATGCCGCCACCTTGGGCCTGGGCCCCAGCGCTGGGCTTGCTCTCCCCTTTTGCCGCCTGGGCGGCTAGGGAGTGCCAGGCGCGGCCCTCCACAGCCTTGGCGCACTTGTCAGCCAGGCTGAAGAGCGTAGAAACATCCTGGACGTCATGGGTGGTGAGCTTCTCCAGCATCTTCTCATCCCTCACACCCTGGCAAAATGCAACCACCACAGAACCATTGGAGATATGAGGAATGGTGTTGCAAACCTGAGAGAACTGCTGAATGAAGGAGTGCAGAGATTCCCCTGGATGTTGTTGAATGGTGTGGAGATCGGTCTCATTACCCGGCTGCACATATGCACTCTCGAAGTTGACTGTGAACTGATGGCACAGCTCCTGACAAGAGGTGAGAGT
>JBNKYQ010000437.1:0-554 GCA_050300975.1 Kordiimonas sp. | reverse complement strand
TGTTATAGCTTTATTCTTATCATTATAGCCTGCGTATCATATTTTTCCCATATTTCCTGAGTATCAACTATAAGTGCACTCAACTTTGTTATTTTCTCATACTACTCAAACCTGCTGCTTAGAAGCTGAAGAAAATTTGTGATTTTTTTGATGATGAATTTTAGGTGAGCGATTACCTGAGATAATGGCAGATCGAATATCTTTTATGAGGCGGTGACCTCTCTCGAGTATAGAAGGACTTGGCAGCGTCGTCGCTGGCATGACTTGGCAGCATTGTTGCCGGCATGACTCATCATCTACATCGCACCGCGGCCAAGTCGCCCTGATAGCGCCGTCGTGAGCATGACTCAGTAGCATTGTTGCCATCATGACTTAGCATCTACATCACACCATGATCAAATCACCCCGGCAGTGTCATTGCCAGCATGACTCGGTAGCACCATCGCCAGCATGACTCGAAATCTACATCGCGTCGCGGCCAAGTTGCTTCAGCAGCGCCATCGCCAGCATGACTTGACATCTATATCGCTCCACGGCCATGTCGCCTTAGCAAC
>JBNKYQ010000436.1:0-555 GCA_050300975.1 Kordiimonas sp. | reverse complement strand
GATCGCGATCCCGGCAAGCAGCTCAAAAAGGGCCGCGGGCCAGAAAAGGAAGCCCGGCACACCGGCCGATTCCATATATTCCACCATGCCAGCGCCGCCACTTGCGACCTTGGCAAAACCGGCACCGATAAAGATAAGCGACAGGAACAGGCGGCCCAAGGGGGCCGCGAATGGGTCAAACTTAGATAACAGATTATCCATAATTCCCTCCCCTGTTATGGAAGGGACAGTGTCCGCCAAATCATGACTTCTTGCAACTTTTCGTCATGCTGAACTTGGTTCAGCATCCATGAACACTGCCGGTAGCCATTTGAGTACTCAAATGGACCCTGAAACAAGTTCAGGGTGACTGAATATTCAAAGCATCAGTATCTTGAGGATGGCGGCGCCGGTTATGAGGCCGAGCGCGAAGGGCCACAGGCTGGCCCTTGCCTGCGGCGCGGGCGCGGCTTCCCAGTCGTCTTCCGCCTCTGGCTCGTCTTCGTCTTCCGACAGCCACTTTTCGATCCGGTACGGCAGCCTCTCAAGGAAGCGCGGCAGGTTATTGACCAGCTC
>JBNKYQ010000435.1:0-557 GCA_050300975.1 Kordiimonas sp. | reverse complement strand
CTGTACATCCCCCCCAATGTAGGCCATGTTGGCCATTTCCGGACACCCAAGATTCATGGTAATTAGAGTGACCATGGAGGTACACTCGATGGGTCTCGACATTTTGTGCACATCTTTAAAGTAGTCGACAATGTTGGCTACACAGGTGTACTTGATCCTATTTACTATAGCAAACAGACATTTAAGCTCAGGAGTAGCAACAGAACACAATTCCACCATAGGAAAGAGCGTGAATGACATCCACCTATGCAAGAACCTTAGACTAGGATTGTGAATATCACTGAACCTAAGTAATATGGACATGGATGGCCTGATCTTTCGTTGAGAGGGGATAAGTTCGATCTGAACTGGAGAGACGTCCACGACCCAACTACAACCTTCCAAGGATGCGCCTTAGCGACCAATACACCAACTCCAGCGGCTGTACACGATCTTGTGGTGAACGATCAACCAAACCACTAGGGTAATTCCTGCAAGCAATCAAAGAACAAGCAAGAACAAGATAAACAAGAACTCAATATTAATTCACGAAATTTGGAGTCTTGAATCAAGTAGAA
>JBNKYQ010000434.1:0-559 GCA_050300975.1 Kordiimonas sp. | reverse complement strand
GACGCTTCTGTATTTCCAGGGCTACACGGACGTCGATTTTGTTTCCTGAGGTACCTCATTGTCACCCTGAACTTGTTTCGGGGTCCATTGATGGAACGACAACCAGTCCCAAGCCATAACCATGGATGCTGAAACAAGTTCAGCATGACAACAAAATCCAAAAAAAAGGGCCGGCAAAACCGGCCCTTTCCTGTTTCAGCGACAGATCGCTGATTATTCGCTTGCATCGTCTTCGTGATCTTCCATCAGCTTGAGCGATACGTGGGCAGTGGTGCCGCGGTAGTTCACAAGGAACAATACCCGCTCACGGCCATCCGCACGCGCTTCTTCGATGATGTCGACGATCTGCGCAGGGTTATCGACCGACTGCTGGTTGACCCGCAGGATCACCGTACCCGGGCGGATGCCCTGACGGGCAGCCGGAGCCCGGCGCGCAACGCGCAGTACAGCCACGCCTTCCACGTCATCAGCGATCTCATAGCGGCGACGCAGGGTCTCATTCAGCGGTGCCAGTTCCATGCCCTCAACAAGCTCACGCTCGCTGCGGTCCGGACGGTCA
>JBNKYQ010000433.1:0-560 GCA_050300975.1 Kordiimonas sp. | reverse complement strand
GAATATGAAATATGAGATAACTACCGGTTTATTCTCCTGACGAGAGCGTCACATTTTAGGTCTGTGAGCAAGATCATCTCCATACCTGAATATTTAGGTCGCCGGTGCAACTGGAGAACTTGTTGCAGTAGGCGTGGCATTCTTGACGCGTCGAGAAAATTTTGTAGAAAAATTCTCGGCTGCGCTGGGCTTCTTATCGGGTGTCATAGCATTCCACGTCTTCTGAGGGCTACTTCTCATGTGCTCTAGCAACACCTCCATGCATCTTACCCTTCTCAAGCCCATGTATCGGTGGACTCAAATCTGGCAGCAGCACGTGAGGTTCTTGGGGTGGTAGATGAACTTCTCATGAACCCCATCAACTTTCAAGTTGATCATTCCTCTCGTCTTATCAATGGTTGCTCTGACTGACTTCATGAAGGGCTTCCCCAGGATGATGGAGGTTTGCTGACAAGGATCCATATCCATGACCATGAAATCAACCAAGGTCAAAGAATCTTGGAACTCAATCAACACATCCTTTGCTATCCCGTAGGACTGGATCATAACAGAGTCTGCTA
>JBNKYQ010000432.1:0-562 GCA_050300975.1 Kordiimonas sp. | reverse complement strand
GAGTCTAGTCTTGGCGTACCAACCGGCTGTGCAGGGAAGCTGCGATGGCAAACCGCTGGGATGTTCGGTGAAGCTGCGATGGCGGAACCGTGGGATGGTGTGGGTAAAGCTGCGATGGCTGGAACCCACAAGGCACAAGAGGGGGCTTCTGGGTGGGTGCGATGCTCACGCTGGCGGTGAAACCTCAGTGGGTACGTAACAAGCTAGAGGAAACCATTGAACAGTCTTGTAGTGATTTCCTGGCACACACCTTGGAAGTGTGTAAGAGTGCTCGTCGGTACAACGAGTATTCGGCTATCTGAGGATAATCACGACTCATGGGTAACGTGTACAACCTCTGCAGAGTGTAAAACTGTTATAACAGCCGTGCTCACGGTCATGAGCGGCATGGACCCTCACATGATTAGTGGAAACACTGGGTTTTGGTTTGGTTGGGTTGTCGAAGTGGATGTTTATTAGGCTGTGGGTCGGTCACGGTGAGATTCCGTGATGCGATCGAGGTCAGAACCTTGAGGAGATATTGTGACCTTAGTACTAGTATGCCTAAGGCGTAATTGTTAAC
>JBNKYQ010000431.1:0-570 GCA_050300975.1 Kordiimonas sp. | reverse complement strand
TCAAATTTCAACTTTCGCGTTTCAAGTTTCCTCTCTTTTCCCGCTTGCCATTCCGCGGCGGATTCGTACACTACGCACTTCTTTTGGTCAATCGGGGCGTGGCTCAGCCTGGTAGAGCGCTACGTTCGGGACGTAGAAGTCGCTGGTTCGAATCCAGTCGCCCCGACCATTGTTCTTTTTAAATGTGTGTGCGGACTGGGTGAGAACCAGCGAAGCTGGTTTGACGCGAGCTGGCGAGCGAGGTTGCTGCGAAGCTGCAACCCCGAAGGGCGAAGCCATCCAGTCGCCCCGACCATTCTTCCGCTTTTGGAAACGAAAGCGGTTGACTGAAGATTGCGTTCCCGTATACTGCGCGCTTCATTTTTACGGCGACTTAGCTCAGTTGGTAGAGCAGCGGATTGAAAATCCGCGTGTCCCCAGTTCAACTCTGGGAGTCGCCACCACTTTAAACCTCTAATCCTTAATGGGTTGGAGGTTTTTTTTGTGCCTGTGTTCATGCAATATCGGAACTAAATGTGATCTGGATACCGCTTAACTTCGTATTTCATTCACAACGCGCTTCTGAAGGTG
>JBNKYQ010000430.1:0-574 GCA_050300975.1 Kordiimonas sp. | reverse complement strand
GTCACCTGTTCAGGAATGATGCATCTCACATGAACTTGTGAGATGCGTTGTTCCTGAATTGTACAACGCATTTTGGACAGCCTAAGAATGACGTCAGTTGTGTGTTATCTGGTGTCTACCTTTGTGTGTCTTTCATTCGTGATTTCGGTAGCGTAACCCTGTTGTTCTCTGACACACCGATATTGGGCATGTGATTGGAGAACAACGGGGTTATGCTGCCAAAATTATGAACAGAAGATACATGAGAGCTAGTGTAACTAGATAACACACGACGGTCGCCATTCTTGGGTGGGTTTAGGACATATCCATCCTAATAGGGTTTATCCTTATAACCTATCTTTCCTGACGATGTTATGCTTTCATTTGTTTAGTATCGAAAATGGCTGACAAACGATGAGCAATGTATGACGGATTTAGTGACACTGGTAAACACTCTACCGAATGGGTTCAGATCACCAAGGAATTCTTGAAGCTAGCTTTTGCTGGTGGCCGTCGTGAAGCGATTTTCCTGTGCAATAGGTGTGAGAACAGAAGGATTATGTTCTAGTATGAGATGTCTACTCACCTTGCTAAG
>JBNKYQ010000429.1:0-575 GCA_050300975.1 Kordiimonas sp. | reverse complement strand
ATGAGCTACGGCGCGCTTTCGCGTCCGGCGGTGCAGGCGCTGTCGCGCGGGGCGCGGCAGGCGGGGGTCTGGATGAACACCGGCGAAGGCGGCTTGTCGCCCTTCCACCTCGAAGGTGGCTGCGACATCGTCTATCAGATCGGAACGGCTAAATACGGGCTGCGCGATGAGAACGGCAAGCTGTCGGATGAAAAGCTGATCGCCGCCGCCAAGCGCCCGCAAGTGAAGATGTTCGAACTGAAGCTCGCGCAGGGGGCCAAGCCCGGCAAGGGCGGTATCCTGCCCGCGAACAAGGTCACCGAAGAAATCGCAGCCATCCGGCACATTCCGGTGGGTGAGGCCAGCGAAAGCCCGAACCGGCACGAAGACATCGATGATTGGGGCGATCTGCTCGATATGATCGCCCATATCCGCAAAGTCACCGGCAAGCCGGTGGGGTTCAAAACCGTGATTGGCCGGGTCGATCCCTTTGCCGAACTGTTTGACCTCATTGTTCAGCGCGGCCCGGACAGTGCCCCCGATTTCATCACCATTGATGGTGGCGAGGGCGGCACCGGGGCGGCGCCGATGCCGCT
>JBNKYQ010000428.1:0-575 GCA_050300975.1 Kordiimonas sp. | reverse complement strand
ATAGTGTATGTCAAAACTCCGGGTGACATCTAGCAAGGTCAAAATAGGAGCCAAACTCAACCTTTTTCTGAGCTCTTCAAAACTCGCCAAACACTCCACTGACAACTTGAACTATTTTCCCTTCTCTCATAGGCATGTCATTGGCTTGGCTATCTTAGAGAAGTCCTGGATCAAGCAACGGTAGTAACCAGCCTGTAACATCCCGCCATCAAATCCATGTACACGGTTGTTAGTCATGGTGTAATCTTGGATTTGAATCAAATTCAATAAGAATTCAGTTCATGTTTTCATAATATTCAAGCCCCAAACTGAAATCTAATTTTCATTTGAATATGGTTGACCTTTGGTCAAAGTGCCCAATACAAAAGTTGTAGCAAATATTAAAATCTGCCTCCATCCAAATTTCACATTTTTCTGAGGTCCCTATGTATTTTTTGCAGATTTATTTTTCACCCTTGTGTAATTGGAAAATTCCTAGAAAAAGAAAAGGAATTTTTCCTTCATGGGCCACTTCTGCCGTGCCGGCCCAGCTCCAGTTCCCTCCCTCCCCACCGTTGCCATGTGGGCCCTGTCGC
>JBNKYQ010000427.1:0-579 GCA_050300975.1 Kordiimonas sp. | reverse complement strand
TGTCGATACAAATGGTTGAGGCAAATGGGACACTTGAACCAACGTTTGACTATGGGAAATCTGATGGGGCTGGCAGGGCCGTCGTCGTCGCTGCTTCCTAATGTCCAGGCCTACTGGTCTTCCTCGTCATCGTCGTCCTCCTTCTTGGCCACCTCCTTCTCTGCCGTCTCCTTCTCAGCTGCCTCCTTCTTGGTAATGTATGCTTTACGTGTTATATTTGTGTATTCTCACTTCATCAAGGATCCCCCGATATGATCTTCAGAGGCAAACACCTCATTTTTGAGGTGGTTCTATCACAACCGAGATGAGAGAATGGATGTTCTGAACACCGGTGGCCTGAACATGGATGTTGGTGATGACAGCGGCCTCATAGTCCCGACGGAGCAGCATGACCGGCTGGGGCCAGGACGGCCCCCTTGCCGACCGCGCCGGCCACGACATCAACTACATCGCCCTGACCGGCGTCCTGTCGGCCATCGGCACCGCTGAACGCCCAGTGCCGCCCCTGAACTTAGTGGGAGACTTTGGCGGCGGCGGCATGGTGCTGGCTTTCGGGATGCTGGCCGCGATCCTTTCGGC
>JBNKYQ010000426.1:0-580 GCA_050300975.1 Kordiimonas sp. | reverse complement strand
AAATTCCTTAGACGACTGCTTTGCTCACTTTGAGTCCATTATCAGTAGCTTACGTTCTTGTGGTCCTCTTGCTTATTCTGACAATGAACATGCTAAACAACTTCTCTATGCACTTGTTGATTCTATATGGGGCATGAAAATTACTGCTTTAGAGGAGCCCGCTGATTTTGCCATCCTAGACACTGAAAAGTTGTTTAGCAAATTAAAATCTCATGAATTGTCTAGAAAAGGTCGTCCTAATCATGATGCCTCCTTCTCTAGTAAGGCCTTGATTACTGGTGCTCGTGGTGGTGGCCATGTGGCTAACCCCACCAACACTACTGACTCATCTGCTTTGGAGTTTGCTTTGTCTTCTTTGTGTGCAGCTTCTGATGAGCAGTACGAGAGCATCCCCGATGACGAGATCACCCTGCTGGCGAGGAAGTTCCGCGCGTTGCACAGATTCCGCAAGGAGAGAAGGAGGTCTCATAAGGGCAGCTTCAAGTGCGGCGACACCACCCACTTCATCGTCAACTGCCCCAAGAGGAAGAAGTTTGACTCCTCCAACAAGTACAACTACAACAACCGGAATGACTCCAGC
>JBNKYQ010000425.1:0-583 GCA_050300975.1 Kordiimonas sp. | reverse complement strand
GCTTCCTGCGCCAGTCCCTTAGCCCCAATGCCGTCAGCCCCTTGATCATCAGTCAGTGATCTCCAGCCGCCCGGCTGCGCCCTGGAAGCGGTACTCGGGCTTGTACATGTCCTCAACGAACGGCCCGGGCAACACATAGTCCCCCGGCGTGATGGCGCGAACCATATAGGCCACCTGGAAGGTGCGGTTCTTGCCGCGCACATAGCTGGGGATCTCGATCGCCGCAACGAAGCGGTCGTCTCGGGCGTCTGCGAAGGCCGTTCGGGACAGGTTCTTCAGGAAGGACACGCTGCTCATGTCAGTGCTCTCGATCTCGAGCCCGGCGGGCAGGAAATCCACCAATAGTGGGTCCCTGACGGCTTCCGCCTGCACGGTGCCCGAAAGCAGCACAACAAAACGCTCGTTCCGGGGCAGCTTGTCGGGCCTGATGGGGTTGCCGTCCAGGTCATAGAAGCTGCGGCTGTAGCTGAAGCCGTTTGTGCTTTCAAATGGGGCTGCCTTGGTCACACCCCGCACGGTGTGGGTGACGCGGATGGCCATGTCGGCCAGGTTGCTGATCTCTGCGGCGCTGAAGTTGGTGTCA
>JBNKYQ010000424.1:0-592 GCA_050300975.1 Kordiimonas sp. | reverse complement strand
TTTTGACCACTCGTCTTCTACCAATATCCTACACAACTAAGCATAGCATACTAGTGCACAATCATGGCATAATATAAATATTATAAAGCGAAATCCTACTCAAGGAGGATGCAAGGTGCTTGCCTTGGTCTAAGGAAGAAGAAAAGTTAGCTTCATTGAAGCTTGGCGCATTCTTCAAACCAGCGGGGTCAGTACCTATGCGGTATGATGCATGATAGTTACTTTGATGCTGATTAAAGACTTATAATCACCATTTCCTTCATTAACTCCTATTAGCTAACCATACTCAAGAACATAGCTTAAGGAGGGGTTTCGATACTTCTAATACTATTCATGACCAACCATGAGGCGATATATGGCTTTAGGATGGGTACTAGGTGTTCATGGTGAAACCTCGTTCAGTTTCTAAAAAGAAACCTTAATTGCATAAGGTTCTACTTAACAAGGGCAAAAAATGAAAATTACATGGTCATAACTCATGAACAATGGGCTCTAGCAAGTTTTCTAAGTTGGGGTAGCTTAGCACTAATTTTGGTTAATTTTCCATAATTTTTGGGATTAGGGATAATTAATCATGGGTTAATTATTAATT
>JBNKYQ010000423.1:0-606 GCA_050300975.1 Kordiimonas sp. | reverse complement strand
CTTCGCTGGATCTTGTTGGCCTTTTCGATGCTAATTTTGTGGGTTGTGGGATTGACCGGAAGAGCACTTCTGGCACTTGTCATTTTCTTAGATCTTCTCTCGTTTGCTGGTCTTCTCTGAAATAGTCTTCAGTTGCACATTCCACCACTGAGGCCGAGTATGTAGCTGCTGCTAGCTGCTGCTCGCAGATTCTTTGGATAGTGCACACCATGAGAGATTTTGGAGTGAGTCCCCCTTATGTGTGATAACACCAGTGCCATCTCAGTAACCAAAAATTCAGTCTTACACAAAAAGATGAGACATGTTGAGAGAAGACACCACTTTCTGAGAGATCATGTAGAGAAGGGGGACATTGAGATGAGATACATAAACACTGAGAGACAGTTGGTCAATATCTTCACCAAACCACTTGATTCTTCTCAATTTACTGATTTATGGGGGGATTGGTGTTTGTCATCCGCATGACTTGGTTTGAGGGGGAGTTGGTGCTTTATCTTACATATTATATATTTTATTTTTCTCTTACATTTTCTTTATACTCACCTGCGTCACCTTGCTTCGCCTGTTATACTAGCTTGTATTTGCTTAAATATGCTTATCACTATG
>JBNKYQ010000422.1:0-607 GCA_050300975.1 Kordiimonas sp. | reverse complement strand
AATTCTGTGTATTGTTGTTCCTTTGAGGTGGCGGCGGTGCAGAGCGAGGAGTCTGGAAGTTGGGGCGTTGAATCTGTCGCTGAGGAGTTTGAAATCCTTGACCCATAGCTTGCATTCTGGGCTGTCCCATCTGCTGAACCGAGCGGAAATTAGGTCCTTGCGAGGAAGAACCAACACGGAACCTTGTGTTGCTACCCTGAGGTCCAGTGCGTTGCATCTTTCTCTTTCGTTCCATGATTCCCCTTCGATTTTCAAGGACTAAAGCCTTGTCCACCATGTCTTGAAAGTTCACGATTCACGGGCTTCAAGCGCGTACGCAAGACCATCATTCAGGTCGTTGAGAAACCAGTCTTGCTTCTTCTCATTTGTATCCACGTTATCCGGAGCATAACGGGATAGCTGAGTGAAACGAGTCACATACTCGCTCACCGACATTGATCCTTGCTTCAAATCTTCAAACTCCTTCTTGAGCTTCATCACCCCGAGTGGTACATGATGAGAACGGAAACTATTCTTGAATTCCTGCCAATTGATGCTTTCAGGTTCCTCATGAGCTTCGACGTAAGCGTCCCACCAATCTGCAGCAGGACCTTCCAACTGGTGTGAA
>JBNKYQ010000421.1:0-613 GCA_050300975.1 Kordiimonas sp. | reverse complement strand
ACCTTTCATGCAGTTTGAAGGCTCAGGCGGCGGCGGGCAGGCAACTGGTCATATGCTGGTTACCCGCGTAGAAGTGGTTGACGGGACGCTCAGAATCAATTTCCGGCAACTTGGCGGCCAGGACACCTATATTACCGCGGTCATCATCTACCCGGAACCTGACGACGAGATCGAAGAGGAACTGGCAGAAGAAGTCGCAGACTTCATCGAGCGGATCGCGCCTGCTGCCGGCCAGAATATCACGGTCGAAAGCGTGCTTGAGATCAACACGCCTATCATTGACCCCGGCGCGGCATTCGCCGATGCGTCAGCAGGCCTGCCGACCCAGGAAGCCTCGGCGGCAACACCACAGCCATCGACGTCCAATACCGAAAGCACGCCAGAGCCGGCGGCCGAACCTGATCCGACGCCGGAACCAACGCCATCAGAGGACCCGAATGATACGCCTGAGGCGCCGACGCCACAGCCAGACGACGGAACTCCGGACCTTGGTGCACCAACCACGCCTGAGCCGACGCCGGAACCAACACCTGAGCCAACCCCGGAACCGACACCTGAGCCAACGCCGGAACCAACACCCGAGCCAACGCCGGAACCAACACCTGAGCCAACG
>JBNKYQ010000420.1:0-617 GCA_050300975.1 Kordiimonas sp. | reverse complement strand
GATGTGACTTCCTGGACTTAGGTGATGGAGTGGGTTTATCTCCTAGCCTTGGCATAAGAGGGGGCCTCTATAGGATGCAACTTCCACAGTGTTAAAACCTTAGTGTGAATATTTTGTGGGCCGAAAAATGCTATGAAAAACTATGTGGTGATCTCCTAGCCGTGCATCAAAGGAAGTGTATGTTGGGCAAAATGGAGACTTTTAGTCGCTTAGCTAGTGATGAAAACGCCAACCTGTGGGTAAAGTTGTGCAACCTCTGCAGAGTGTAAACTATCATGATAGTCGTGCTCACGGTCATGGGTGACATGGACCTTTCACACGATTAGTTGGGACTTTGGCTGGGATTCTGGTTTTGGTTGGATCTAGTCGGTTTGGTTATGGTGTGCAACAGGTGTGAAGCCTGGGTGCATGTTTTGGCTACAGGTGGGATGCCTGTGAGCGTTGGTCGTTTGTGGCCACATGTGTGACTCCTGTGAGCTTGAGTCCCTTGATTACCATGGGTAATCTAGGTGCGTGGGCATGCTTAGATATTGTCTAGGTCTAGCTGCTTTCTCTGCATAATAACCCAGTTGGTTAAGCTTTTCTTGTTATAAACTTGCATGTCATTTATTTCCTAC
>JBNKYQ010000419.1:0-617 GCA_050300975.1 Kordiimonas sp. | reverse complement strand
AAACGGGCCAATACAAGACCGGCGAGGAAGTCCTGGCCGATCTCGCACCCAAGCACGAAATCGCCGCCAAACTCCTCGAATACCGCTCGCTCACCAAGCTCAAGAGCACCTACGTCGATGCGCTACCCAAGGAAGTGTTCGAAGACACCGGGCGCATTCACACGACCTTCAGCCAGGCGATCACCACCACCGGCCGGCTTTCCTCGGTGAACCCCAACCTGCAGAACATCCCGATCCGCACCGAAGAGGGCCGCGAAATCCGACGAGCATTCATTCCCAGGGAAGGCTTCACCCTGCTCGCCTGCGACTATTCCCAGATCGAGTTGCGCATCATGGCCGAACTGAGCCAGGACCAGCACCTGCGCGAGGCGTTCATTCATGGAGAAGACATTCACACCGCCACCGCCGCGCGCGTATTTGGGGTGCCCACAGGTGAAGTCACCCGCGAAATGCGTTCCAAGGCCAAGATGGTCAACTTCGGTATCATCTACGGCATCTCCGCCTTCGGGCTGGCCCAGCGCCTCGGCATCCCGCGCACCGAAGCCGGCGAAATCATCGAACAATACCGGGCCAACTATCCCGGCGTGCAGGACTATCTCGATTCGACGATCGAGTTT
>JBNKYQ010000418.1:0-618 GCA_050300975.1 Kordiimonas sp. | reverse complement strand
TTGCGCGCCGCCTTTCCAACCAGAAGGCCGAGGCCGCGCATGCCGTGGTGAGTGGCGAGCCGGACTGGCAGGGCGCGTGGATATTGGCGGCAGACACGGTGGTGGCCGTGGGGCGGCGGATTTTGCAGAAGGCGGAATATACCGAGGATGCGGCAAGCTGCCTGCACCTGCTTTCCGGTCGTGCGCACTGGGTGCATACCGGCATCTGCCTTGTCACGCCATCGGGCACCATCCGCCAGAAGGTTGTCGACACGAAAGTGCGCTTCAAGCGCCTGTCGCAGGATGATATCGCCTTTTACATCGCCAGCGGCGACTGGCGCGGCAAAGCGGGCGGCTATGGCATTCAGGGCATTGCTGGCGGCTTTGTGCAAAAGCTGGTCGGCTCCTACACCAATGTGGTGGGCCTTCCGCTGTTTGAGACCCTGCAGCTGCTTTCCGGCGAGGGGTTCCATGTCCACGCAAACTGGGATGAAGGTTGAACCATGACGGCGAAAGTAGAGCCTTTGCGAAAGCCTGCTGGTCTAGCACTGCACCACCGCAGCTAGGTACCTGAGCAGCAACATCACCACCACCTGTTTTGTTTCAGACATTCAAGTGGGAACCGATGCAATATGCATG
>JBNKYQ010000417.1:0-620 GCA_050300975.1 Kordiimonas sp. | reverse complement strand
GCTGGAACTTGGACAAGGAGTGTTCCATTGTTCTCTAAAATCCTTGTGCTATAATCTTGCTGACATGCACAGTATAAATCCCAATATCCACGAAGTTATAGCATTTACAAAATGGCTAAGTGTTAAGCAGATTCTGCCAAAAAGTGCTGTCTGAAGTCTGTGCTGTATAGCCATATTTCGACCCTTTGAATAAATACTTTCCTAGCTCTAAATTTTATGTAAATTTGCACACTTGTAGACCATGCCATCAGGAACAATTTCTCTTTTGGGAGTGTGGCCTAATTCCATTCCAATTAATTCTGAAAAAATTCAGACTGAGCTTAATGGTCCACACTTTACAGAAATTGAAAACTTCGAATTTAAATCTAGATTTTGAATTCCAACAACTCTTAGGGTCTCTTAAACACGTGATCAACATAATCATGTGGATTAGAGACACGGGGTGTTACACCTATGATTTTGCTATTTTTGGATTTCTCAAAAATGTTTTTTATAGAAAAAAAGTCATGGATCAGGCCTATGGATCACGGAACAATGATTAACTCTTGGTCCATGGTGGACTTGTGACCATGGGGCAGCGCGACCGCTCTGGGGCTCGGGAGGTCGTCGTGATAGCTCGG
>JBNKYQ010000416.1:0-624 GCA_050300975.1 Kordiimonas sp. | reverse complement strand
TGCTACGGTGGCCGGCGGTGGTCCTACGACAACGAGGAGGGAGAGGAGGGTGAGCTCGAGCTCCACGGGCGAAGAACGGCGAGGGGAGGCGGTCGGGCGACGCTCACCGTGGAGAAACTCGCGACGGCGGAGGCGGCGACAGCGGCGACGGCTCGGCTCGGACAGCGGTGCGTGGCACCTTCGGACAGGGGCGCGCGGACACGGCTGGTCGGGGCGGCGGCGGCGCACGCTAGGCAGCGATCGGGCGGGCGAGGGCGAGCCGGCGAGTGGCGCTGTCCGAACGGCGGACGGGGCGCGGTCGGGACGGCATTTAAGCCCCCACGCGCGTGTCCGAACAGCCGTCCACGGCAGCCAATCAGGGCTTGGCGCGGCGCGACACTGCCACTGACAGGCGGATCCCACGTGTCTGTAGTCCTATGTGTCAGAGAGTATAGCCTCGTACACAGCGGGGGATCTCAGCGTGCGCAGAACGGTTTCAGCTTCACCGTGCCGTCGTACCTGCTGACGCATACAAGGTCCTGCGCGTCCCGATCGGACGGCTGGGGACGCAACCGCGGAGATATATACCTCGCATTCGCTGCCTCCATGGCCACCGCCGCACCCTACTCCGCCGCCGCCGTCCTC
>JBNKYQ010000415.1:0-622 GCA_050300975.1 Kordiimonas sp. | reverse complement strand
GCAACCACACAAGAGAACCTTCACCACGTTTTCTACAAGTGCCCCTACTTTTCGGTAAGCATCCTTTCAGATACATGCAAGTTTGCATTTGCTTCGGTTGAGTGCAAGACTGTGTGTAGTCAATCTTGTGTTTCAGGCTGGAGGTTGCCAGTTCTTCCAATAGGAGGACATGATGGAGCAGCTATCACCTATTCATGTAGTTCCTTCGCCTCCTACAGCTATTCAAGTTGTTCCTAATGTGGCCGTGCTGAGAGATAGGATGGACATGATTGTCGATCACCTAAAATGGATCGTGAAACTTGTGTGTGTGTGCATAGTTGTTGTAGTGTATGCAGTACTAATGAAGTAGACGACAATGTTATGTATTCCTACTTGTATGATGATGTTGCAGAAGTATCAATTTGAACAAATAGATTGCTCACATATTTCATGTCATAAAGATGTAGAAATTTCACAAGAAAAAGTACAAAAGCTATGCTGTGATCCTTAGTAGGAATGGACGTGGTGACATCACTACTCGCGCCGTTGCTACTGATCCCGCTTGCCAGCGACCAGACATTTCACTTAGGAGAATTCAAAGAGACGCGAACGCTTTAGATTCAAAGTAGCAATGGACAGATGA
>JBNKYQ010000414.1:0-628 GCA_050300975.1 Kordiimonas sp. | reverse complement strand
CAAAGCTTACATCATAATCTACTGGACATATGCAAATATCTAATGGTGCAAAGCTCAATATGGCAGTTGGTGCGTACAAGGACTTCTGAGGATGCTATCCTCGACATCCCCGAGGGATCCATCGGACGTGGCTGTGCCCGACCACCACCTCCACCACCTATCAGCCTGGAGCAACTGGTAGCCACGCACAATGACCTGATGAGGAGGCTAGTGGAGAACGATGAGCGTCGTGGGGTCGAGCGCCAACAACCCCGACACCAAGAGAGGGATTCGTCGTACTTGGACTTTCTGGCAACTCACCCGCCAGTTTTTGCCGATTTGACCAACCCCTTAGATGCAGACAGCTGGCTCTGCACCATGGAGTCCAACTTTGGGCAACTTCACTATATAGAGTATCAAAAGACTCTGTATGTTGCGCAGCAGCTCAGAGGTGCAGCTGGAGCATGGTGGGCTTCCTACATCGCCACCCTACCTAATGATCACCGTGTTCCATGGGGTAAATTCCGTACTGCTTTTCGTGCACATTACTTATCTGCGGGTCAGCTCTGCAGCAAGCTGAAGTAATAACTAGACCTTGAGCACGGGAACCACAGTGTATTCGACTACATGAGGCAGTTCAAAACCCTGG
>JBNKYQ010000413.1:0-634 GCA_050300975.1 Kordiimonas sp. | reverse complement strand
CAGCGCGAAACCGGCACGGCTTTTGCACTCAACGGCATGATCGAAACCCGGTTTCTGGAACTCACCAAGGGCGCGCCGGTGGCGGTGATGCTGCCGTCAAACTCCGGCAAGGGGCAGGAGGTGCTGCGCTGCCCCAACTGTCAGGTGGCGCTGTGGTCGCATTATGCCGGGGCGGGGCGGAAGCTGGCCTTCGTGCGGCTGGGAACGCTCGACGACACAAGCGGCGTGGCGCCGGATGTGCATATCTTCACCAGCACCAAACAGCCTTGGCTGAGCCTGCCCGAGGGGGTGCCGGTGTTTGAGGAATATTATCGCCGCTCGGAGGTCTGGGCACCTACAGCGCTGGAGCGGCGCAAGGCGGAGTTGGAACGCGATGGCTGACCATCCTTTGATTGATTTGATTGATGCGCGCATCCGCGCGGCGGAAGCGGCGGGGGAGTTTGACAATCTGCCCGGCGCGGGCAAGCCGCTGCCACGGGTGGAGGATCCGGAAAATGCAGTGCTGAACCGGATCCTGCGCGAGAATGGCGCGGAGCCGGAATTCGTGTCGCTGTCACGCGAGCTGCGCAAACTGCGCGAAGAGCTGGCGGAAACCGGCGACCGCACCCGGCGGCAGGAGATCATGAAAGAGATG
>JBNKYQ010000412.1:0-643 GCA_050300975.1 Kordiimonas sp. | reverse complement strand
AAGATGCCACCCTCAGTAGCTGTCAACGCCTATGGTGTCTCCAAGTATGGGGTCCAACCATCTTGAGTCTGGACCTCCCAATGGTAGCCGCCTTCGGCATCATCGGAAGGGAGAGAAAAGCTAGCTACACATAGTTAAATCAATAAGATAAAGCATGAGCAACTAAAGCTCAGCAAGACTGACATGTCAAAGTGGCCACAAAATAGATGACTCCTAGACATGCAAGGCACTAGGGTTTGATGAGACTAAGGACTCAACGACTAGCAGTTGATCCTTAGCTTTCACTATTTTAGCCATTTTAATTAAGTCAGATATTATGTTTGCACCTATAAATTAGAATATGCATAAACAAGCAGAATGTTGACCCATGTCAACGTCAAAGGTAAGCAATTACAAATAATGATATTATAATCCTGAACATATCCATATTCAACTTCTCAAATCCACCAACAGTACATCAAATATACTATGAGATGACAGCAATGACAAGCTGTCACTCATAACCGAGAGTGTCACGGCGCCTCGAATTGATATACACCCTGTAGGGGAAAGAATCTGGCCAACATGCCAGTTTCAAAAAAATAGATTAACTTATCTTTTTTCGATCAATTAAATTAAATTAATGTATCGCTACTTTAAATCT
>JBNKYQ010000411.1:0-645 GCA_050300975.1 Kordiimonas sp. | reverse complement strand
CTGCCTTTGGTGTATAGAATTAGAAATGGTTGAAGACCACGGTTGGATGTATAGTGGTTGGGATAACGGGGGAAACTACACGGATCAGTGGATGGACAAGGCCACAACTTTTTTGGACCGTGCTTTCTTGAGGACAATGATTGTGTGGTGTCCATGTAGCCTATGCCAAAATTCATGGTGCTTGGAGGACAAGAGAACCATTGTCATACACTTGTGTAAGAATGGTTTCATGCTAGGCTATGAGGTATGGACATTTCACAGCGAGTCAGGTACTAGAGTCATAGTAGAAGATGAACATGACTGTGACGTAGGGGACGTTAATAGGATGGACGAGATGCTTGAAGCTGTACAAAGAAAGGTTACTAAGGATCCTCCTACAGTGGAAGTTGAGGCGTTCTTCAAACTTCTCAAAGCTTCAGAAGAGCCGCTTCATGAACACACAGAAGTGACCCTCCTTGCCTTCGTCACCCGGCTGATGGCCATTAAGTCCAAGTATTTCTTCTCCAACAATTGCTACAATGAACTCGTGAAACTGATCAACGATATCCTTCCGAAGCCTCATAAAGTGCCTAAGGGCATGTACCAGTCCAAGAAAATTATGTCTGCTCTTGGCTACAACAATCTGTCTTTTAATCAAGTTTGGTG
>JBNKYQ010000410.1:0-651 GCA_050300975.1 Kordiimonas sp. | reverse complement strand
CTCACCGATCTCTGAAACTACTTCCGAAGCTCGAGCAAAAACTCAAATCGACTCTCGACTCCTGATAGGGCTTCGCCTACGCTACTACTACTAAACCGGAACCTTTACAAGTGGAGAACTACAAGTAGAGTGTGGTGTCTTGAATTCCACCGGCAGGGCTGTATTTATAGGGGTCCAAGGAGGAGTTACCGACTATATTAAGTTGGTAACACAACAGGTGTTGGCCGGCCGGCCTAGCCTCGTAGTCGGCCGGCCATCAAGCGCGGCCTCCACCGACTCCAGGCCTCGGGTTCCATTCCACCACCTCTGGGAGAGCGTCACCACCAAGGAAACTCACGGGAGGCTACAAAGTGGAGCCAGCCGGCCACCCACTTGGCCCACACGCCAATGGCCTTTGCACACGGCCTCCTCATGTCAGGTGCATTCCCGGGGTGACACTTATTTTGGTAGAATTCCTAATTTCCTTGTAATTCCTTGAAATGCTCCAATTTGGCACCTATGTTCCTAAAATCGAATAGACATTAAAATCATGGAACTAGGTTAGTAGACAAGGCAAATACATGGTTATTTCATACATTTACTTGATATGTTGGCTAATGAAATTGGCATTTTATGAGCGTCAACAAATAGCTACCGGGGCAACGCATAACC
>JBNKYQ010000409.1:0-656 GCA_050300975.1 Kordiimonas sp. | reverse complement strand
GGTGGTTTTACCCACACCGCGCACACCCGTCAGCACGAACGCGTGCGCCAGGCGGCCTGTATCAATGGCGTTCGAAAGCGTGCGCACCATGGCTTCCTGGCCGATCAGGCTGTCGAAATCCGACGGCCGATATTTACGGGCCAGAACCTGATATTCTGTCTTTTTCACGCTCTCGTTCATGTAGCTTCATCTCCCCGAAACTGAGGGTCCATGACTAGCAGGTCTCGGGGCAGCAGGGAAGGCCTTAGGCAGCCTCAATCAGGCAAAAAAAATGAACCCGCAATTTCCTTGCGCGTTCATCTTGATCCCCTGAAAGGGTGGGAGGGCCAATGCGACCCATGCCAAACTCGTTACGGCTGCTTCCTTTCGGACCTGACCGGATTAGCGGGCTGATCGTCCGCTGGCTTTCCCACCGGCTATATGGCCCGATCGTGCGGTCAGATCAAGCCCTGTTTCGGCAAAAGAGAGAAAGCTTCCGATCTTGTCCGGAACTATATGCGCAATTTTTCTCTTTATTAACCAAATCCGGTCTATGCTAGTGTCGGCGACGAAAACCACAGATAAAGTTTGGCGATGGAAAAGAATTTGGGCAGCAAATCTCTGCGGCGATTTAACGACGGGCGGCGCAAATTGTCCGTTTTGATGGCTGCTTTCAG
>JBNKYQ010000408.1:0-667 GCA_050300975.1 Kordiimonas sp. | reverse complement strand
TGGTCTGGGGCTGGGTGCGCTTGTCGGGCCACTGGCCGCAAAGGCGGACACGCTCAAGCCCAACAGCTTTGACGAGATCACCCATTACAACAACTACTATGAATTCGGCACCGGCAAGGAAGACCCGGCGCGCCATGCCGGTCAGCTGCGCACCGATCCCTGGACGGTGACGGTCGATGGGCTGGTGGACAAGCCCGGCACCTATAGTCTTGCCGACCTGATCGCGGGCCTGACCATCGAAGAGCGGATCTATCGCTTCCGCTGTGTCGAGGCCTGGTCGATGGTGATTCCGTGGAACGGGTTTGAGCTGGGTGCGCTGCTGAAAAAGGTCGGGGTGAAACCGGGCGCCAAATATGTGGCCTTCGAAACCCTGACGCGGCCCGAGGAAATGCCCGGCCAGAAAAGCCGCGTGCTCGACTGGCCCTATGTCGAAGGGCTGCGGCTGGACGAGGCGATGCATCCGCTCACCCTTATGGCCACCGGGCTCTATGGCAAACCGCTGCCCAATCAAAGCGGCGCGCCGCTCCGGCTCGTGGTGCCGTGGAAATACGGCTACAAGTCGATCAAGGCGATTGTGAAGATCACCCTGACTGATAAAGAGCCGCCCACCAGCTGGAACAAAGCCAATGGGCGCGAATACGGCTTCTACAGTAATGTGAACCCGACG
>JBNKYQ010000407.1:0-709 GCA_050300975.1 Kordiimonas sp. | reverse complement strand
GCGAGCGGCTGGCCAGGATTCTCGAGACAAAATCAAGTTAGGTGGAGGAGAAAAACAGAAATTCTTTTGCAATTCCCTTTCAGCAGATTTTGAATTTAAAACAATGGTTTGAATTGAAATCAAATTCATTTTCAAATTTGGGACTTTTGAATCAAAATGATTTTGAAATTCAATTCAAAATTTAAGTCACAAGGATTTTAGAAATATGGCTTTCAGAGCTTCTTTTCAAATCCCGGTTTCGAACGAATTTAGATCTAAATCAAATTTTGATGAAAATGAATGCTTTCTGTATGCATAATAAATCTAGGGCAATACATCTGGACAAAAATAAATGCATAGCGGCATGAATGCAACAAACATTTATATAGGGCCTAAATTAATTTAATAATTTAGAAAATACTCTTTTGCCTAAATAAAATTTAAATTCTATTCAAAAATTAAAAAGCAAAATTTATTCTATTATGAAAAAGTTTTAAAATTTAGTGAATTTTAGTCACATTCCAAAATTTGAAATTTTTGGGGCGTGACACGATGCTGGCACAGTTGGTCATGATATCACTAGTGACAGTTTTGGTTCAGCCCTGGATGTTTCTACTTATAAGTAACTTATAAAAATAAGCGATGATCCCACCAAACCCCGCTTATTCTCGCTTATACTAGCCACCACTTTCAGATATTTGAACTATAAGAAATGGAAAGTAAGAAAATC
>JBNKYQ010000406.1:0-771 GCA_050300975.1 Kordiimonas sp. | reverse complement strand
TCGCAATAGGGGCATTCGACCCAGCCCAGATCTTCGGGGATGGTGAGCCAGACACGGGGATGGCCCAGCGCGCCTTCGCCGCCATCGCAGGCAAATTTCATTTTGTCGACGATCTTCGTCTCGGGGGCGGGGTGAGTCATGGTCAAGACCTCTGTTCTGTGCGCGCCGCATGATAGCGCGCAGCAATCTCTGGACAAGGGGGAAGGCTCAGGCTTCGGCGATCATCCGGCCGAGCTTGCGGCCCGAGACGATATGCACATGCAGATGCGGCACTTCCTGCATCCCGTGCTCGCCGGCATTCATGATCAGCCGGTAGCCGGGGCCGCCTTCGCCAGGCTCCAGCCCAAGCTCGGCCACCACGGCGTGAATGCCTTTCGAATAGCCCACAACCTCGTCGGCGCTGGCTTCGGCAACGAAATGATCCCAGTTCACATAGGGGCCTTTCGGGATCACCAGAACATGGATGGGCGCCTGCGGGCCGATATCGTGGAAAGCGAGGCAATAGTCGGTTTCCAGCACGGTATTGTTGGGGATTTCCCCCCGCAGGATTTTGGCAAAGATGTTCTGGTCGTCATAGGCGTAGGCCATGTGTCGCTCCTAGTCGGCAAACAGATAGTCGGTGCGGGCAATCTCTAGCGCCCGGTCTTCGGGGATCGTGAGGAATTTGGCAAGAGCCCGCGCGTTTTCCTCAGGGCTGGCGGATTCGCGGATCACATCGGCGTTTTCAAACCCGGCATCGCGGATCTGATCACTTTCGAAATAGAAATCGGT
>JBNKYQ010000405.1:0-857 GCA_050300975.1 Kordiimonas sp. | reverse complement strand
GAAATTGATTCCAATTCTTCCCGTAACCCACATCCGTAACTTGGCATCGGTTCTGCCTTACCCTAACTTGGCTTTGTTTCTAGATCTGGTTTTCCCGATAACCGGTCTACATTACCTGGTAACTAATTTGTGTTACCCAGGACCAGTTTCTCCTTACCCGAGCTCAGCTCTGTTTTCCCATGTAACACCCACTTTTTACAAGAATAAATTTTTTTGTGCAAATAGGAGTGCATATAAAAATGCATATCAAATTGTAGTACATATGAAAAACTTTCCAAAAATAAATCTTGTATAGGATGCATTGCATTGCATGGCATGGCATATTATATTTTCTTGAAATCCTTGAGGAGCCTAGAAGAATTTAGGAAAAATCCTCATGTCAAAATTCCTCCTAAATCTCCTTCTACAAATTTCCAAAGCCTTGGTAAATTCAAAAATCCAATTTTTAATTCAGAAATTCTTTTTCCTTACTTTCGGCCCGGCCGACCTTGCGGCCCACTCGGCCTTTGGCCCAGCCAGCCCGCTGGCCTCGCTGCCCCCACAGGCTGAAACCGCCCCGGCCGGCCCACCTAGCCCGCGCGTCGGTCGCGTCTTCACGGGAATATGTTTTCCCTTTTGGTTCACGCCTTTTGAGCCGGCCGCCTTTCCCACGTCTCTCTGTCAACCGGGCCCCAGATGTCAGTTCCATCCCCCACCTCCAGCCGCCTGAGCTCGCCCGCGCCGCCACCAATTCCTGGCCACCGAGCGCCGCTCAGCTCCACGCCTCGGGTGCCATCGAACCGTTACCACCTCGCCTTCATTTCCCCTCCCTTAATTTCCCTCCTTAACCTCTCATCAAGCCGGCCGTCTCCAATGTC
>JBNKYQ010000404.1:0-910 GCA_050300975.1 Kordiimonas sp. | reverse complement strand
AGTCGAATACTTGTTGTATAGATGAGTACCCTTACACACTTCTGGGGTGTGCGCTAGGACATCACTACAAGGTTGTTCAATGGTTTTCCCTAGTTTGCAGCGTACTCGCTGAGGTTTCACCAGAGGTGTCAGTCCAGATCACCAAGGGCCCCCTCTTGCGCCATGTGGTTCTCAGGAGAGTCCACTCCCTTACCCACTCATTCCCAACTAGACGGATCCCAAGAGAGTCCACTCAATCCGCACCGCCGATTGGTATGCCAAACTAAATTCTACCACATACTACACCAGGACGCACCCATATAGGCACATGGCTATACTATTTTTCATAAGTGGTCACTCCATGAACCGGTCCTTAGATTTGGGTATGATGTCTACCACAGGCTTCCGGAGTCCACCGGACAAAGCCTTGAACTGTCGGAATCCACCGAATGCAGTTCCAACCCGTCACCCCAAATCCTTATTCTTCACACTAACAGAGAAAAACAATGACTGACAGGGTGACAACAGATAAAAGGTAAATATACAGCTACCCAGACCCAGACCAGATCATGCAGGGCTAAGCAGTTCTACTAACCCAAGAACCTAACCATTCTACTTTACGCGGTTCTCAAGGAAAGACAATCAATTCTAGTAGGCCTAGCAAAGGTTTGCGTAGCACTTGCTCCTATCATGCAGTTCTATTTTTACTGAATAGATAGGAAAAGTAATGGGCGCAAAATGGTCAAGGGCACTTGCCTTGCTGCTCCGCAAAGAAGAATTGGGACTCCTCGAAGGCTTCGTCCTGGAAGTCCTTCAAGAACGGCTCTGGTACAGTGTTACCTAGTGCAAAGCAAACACAAGCAATCAATCAATAAAATGCAACAAACATGAGTTAAATGAATGCATAGAATGAAAGAAGAAGTGACCCTAA
>JBNKYQ010000403.1:0-943 GCA_050300975.1 Kordiimonas sp. | reverse complement strand
GTCCGGGGCACGGTAGGCCAGGCCGTTTGCCTCCAGCATTTTCAGCCGGATGGCGATCAGCTGGTGTGGCCTGTCGTAGGCCCGCGCCAGATCGGCGAGCGACAGGGGCCCGCGTTTCCATAAATGGAGAAGGGAAGACACCGCCAGGGCGGGCGTCTTGAACCCATGTTTTTCAAGGTAGGCGCTGCTGTCGCCGGTGATTTTCTCCACCAGCCCTTCCATCTGCAGGCCGATGAAGGCCGTCTGGATGGCTGGCATGAATACAGCGAGGTCGCTACCTGTGATATGTGTGTCTTTGCTCATGCGCAAGATATTGCGCAATTCAATAGTTTTGTGAGAGAAAAATATTTATTTCTTTTAAATCAATCTGTTGTTTCTGGTTCAGCCAGCCAGTTCATGACCAGGTTGTGCGCAATGGCGAAGGGTGGTGGCACCAGGCGGTAGGGGTGTTCGCCATTCTGGCTGGCGCGGACATCGTCTTTTGTGATCCAGATGGCTTCGGCAATTTCGGCTTCCTGGAGGCTGATCTCACCGTCTTCCACCCAGGCTTCAACGCCCATCATCAGAGTGGACGGCCAGGGCCAGGGCTGGCTGGTGATATAGCGGACCTCGGTGGTCTTCAGCCCGACTTCCTCGAAAATCTCACGCGCCACGGCTTCTTCCATGCTTTCGCCCGGCTCCATATAGCCCGCGAGCGCAGAGAAATGCCCTTCAGGCCAGCCCTTGCCGCGGCCCACGAGCGCCTTGTCGCCGCAGCGAACCAGCATGATGACCACCGGGTCTGTGCGCGGGAAATGGTGGGCCTTGCAGGTCGGGCATGCACGCTGAACGCAGGAACAATCCCCGGGGACCCACACCCACCTCCACCGGATCCAGGCGTGCGCACCCGCCTTCGGGAAGATGGCCGGTATCATTCAGGAAGCAATATCTGGCCAAGCCCCCA
>JBNKYQ010000402.1:0-1008 GCA_050300975.1 Kordiimonas sp. | reverse complement strand
AACCTGCCACTGCTACGTATGGTGCTGCCTGTTTTACAATACTCTCTTTAAAATATTCATAGCCCTGTTGCAGCAGCCCAGGAACTTCTATGTTGCTGTCAAGAAAGGACTTTAGGTCAAATGACATGGTAAGCGTGACCACAATGCTTAAGTACCAGAAAAGCAGCCCTAGCGAGGCGACCAGAAGGCCGAGGGTGATTGCGCGAGAAACAGAAAAGCCAAGCCAGACTCGGCTGAATAGCCAGAATGTAAGCAGAACGCAGGCATGGGTGAATTTCTTATGGGGCGGCAGGTCTGTTTCTCTGGAAATGAAGTCAACCCAGTAGGCCTCATATATGTGCAGGCAATCCAATGGCGTATTCTCAAGGGCTATCCCTTGTTCGCCCACTTGAACCTCCTCAATATTACGGTTCGGCATCTGCGCTTTTAGGCCGCTTATAAGTCGCCTTCGCCAGTAGTTTCGCGGCATAGTGTAAATGCCGGGAATAAGGACAATTGCTCGACGGTTTGCCATGACACTCCCTCTCTAATTGTTTTTTATAACGTTAGAGATGTGTAAACTAGCTTGAATGGCAGTGTGCAACAAGCAGTTAAGGCTTAAGGCCGTCGCAATACCCTAGGCTGTCGAGGTAGGTTTGCAGGGATGTCTCTGGCGTGTCTTCAAAGAACTCGCCGGTGAAGGTGGCCTTGGTCACCCGGTCCAGACGGAAATGGCGGAAGTCCTGCCTGAGCTCACACCAACCCAGCATCATCCACACCGGCCCGACGAACACGAGCGACAGCGGCCTGATGGTCCGCTCGGTCGACCGGTCCTGTTCGTCCGAATAATCCAGGTGGATCTTCTCTTTCTTCCTGACGGCGCGGCGGATGGCGGAAAAGTTGATGTTCCAGGGCAGCCGCGCGCGCGATGGCGGCGCGGTCGAGGCCCTCGCCTTCCACGAAGGCGCGCCCCCTCTCCAGGTCGACCCGGCAGGCGGTGACCCCGGGCAGACCGGCGACCGCCCGCCG
>JBNKYQ010000401.1:0-1023 GCA_050300975.1 Kordiimonas sp. | reverse complement strand
AAAACACAAGTGTAGATCGATGCTCAAACTTACCAAATGAATCAATGTAGCCATACCATGTGGTCCCTACTTACCTCATGCAGCTTTTTGTGGAATTTTTCACCTCGTCTTGGGAGGTTGAAAGGTGGAAGCCTTCGTCCGTGTCTCTCCTACTTAGCCTCCTTTTGAAATTAATCAGAGAGAATAACAATGATACTATGGTTCCTCAATATTAGGCACTCAAGCACTCTTTTTGGTATGTGATTCCTCACCTCAGCAAAAAAAATGTTCCTTTTCATCCTACACTTTAAATGCTAAATATGTAGAGCTCATGGATAAAGAGAAAGGGTACAACTCAAGTCATGTATATTGCCAAGCTAAAGGATGGTCCAAAAAGAGTTAAGAAATTTTTCTCAATTATTTTGAAAAGGGCTTTTGAAATGGTATGATGGAGGAGAAAAATGTGATCACATTGAATAGGATTTTTGAAGTTGAAGTGTTTTTCTCCTCTCAAAATATTGACTTCCCCTTTATTTGAAGAGACTCTTGGAGCTTTTCTTTTTCTTCCTCTTTTTTCCATTTTTTTCTTTTTTTCTATGCTCCATCTCTTGAGGACTTGGGGGTTTTGATGATATTTGAGGAGAAAATCACTTCTTCAAAAACTTCTTTTCAAATGAAATGGTATGGACTGATTAGGTGTGAATATTGGTGGTGGACGCATATTCCGGAATGGAGTTATCCATGCCAATATGGCTAAACCATAATCATGGAGATGGGAAAGTTGTGGATATATCGGCGGTGGATGCATATTCTAGAATGGAGGTATGCACATCGATATTTTTAATTCTTAAATCATTTTCAAAAAATCTTCAAAACAAAAAATGGACACATCCCTTAACAAAGCTGAACACAAACAAGAGTTGCTATGTGGATAATATTTGGCTCTGGTAGGAATGTATATGTTGTTGAGGAACCTTTCTAAATTCATTTAACTCCGATCAATCTCAAAATCAAGGTTCAACAAGATTAACACTAACTCAGATA
>JBNKYQ010000400.1:0-1089 GCA_050300975.1 Kordiimonas sp. | reverse complement strand
TAGTATTTCTGCACCTCAAAAAATTTCAGCGCCGCCGAGGCCACAGCAGGGTTGTCCTGCCCATCGACTGTGCCAGTTTCCATGGCCGAGTAGAGCTCGGGGAAAGGCATCGGCACGGGGTTTGCGCCCAGCGCGGTAAAGGTATCGATGAAGACCGGCGCGCCGATGACGCGGATCTTCAAGCCCTTCATGTCGTCCAGTGAGGTTACAGGGCGTTTCGAATTGGTAAGCGCCCGAAAGCCATTCTCCCATATCGCCAGACCCGTCAGACCGTTGGCCTCCAGCCCCTCCATCAACATGTCGCCGACTGGGCCCATCGTCACCGCATCTGCCTGGGCGTAGTTGGAAAAGACAAAAGGCAGATCAAGAAGCGACAACTTAGGCTGCATGTTCGACAGGTTCGTCGTCGACGTAATCAGAAGCTCTTGCAGACCGCCCTGGAGCGCCGAAATCTGCTGCTTTTCATTGCCAAGCTGGCCAGAAGGATAAACCTTGATGGTAAGCTCGCCGCCCGAAAGCTCGGCCACACGTTCGGCAAAGGCGTCGACCGATTTCGAGAACGGATCAGGCCCGGGACCAAAATGACCGAGCTTGAGAACGGTTTCCGCATTGGCTGGCATAGTTGCCATAAACAGCACGGCAGCCGCTGCTGACGCTTTGAATAGGTGTTTGAACATCATCTGGCTTCTCCCATTATTCCTTGTAGGGATATGTTACGCCAATGGGTGTATGAGTTCTAAACGAACTGTTTCCGTGACCCCTCCCAAAAATAATCCGTTGAGCCCAGATCGGATTGATTTGAAAGGAAAAAAGCGACACTGTAGCCTTGCAGGTATTTTTTATCGGAGCGACCATGAACCTCAGGTTCGTCAGCAGTTTCATCGCCACGGCCGATCTCGGCAGCTTTAGCAAGGCCGCCGAAAGCCTGTTTTCAACACAGGCGACAATCGCATCGCGGGTCGTTTTCTCTACGTCGAGGACTTCAAGAGTATGAAATTGCGCCATTTTTATCTCCTAGATACATTTGAAATAGTCGAAGGGTTCCAGACACGCCGTGCAGCGATAGCTGGATTTGCACGGGGTCGACCC
>JBNKYQ010000399.1:0-1205 GCA_050300975.1 Kordiimonas sp. | reverse complement strand
GGCCTCCTGATCTTCCTGGTGACCGACAAGCTGGGGTGGTTCTGATGACTGTCGGCATTCACCCGCGCATGGCGCTCTCGGACCATTTCCGCCTCCCTTTCTTCACACGCAGCGCGACAGCTTCAAGGTTGGGGCTTCCGAACGTGCCGCGCGATGTGGCGGCGGTGGCTAACCTGAAGGCCTTATGCGAAAGGGTGCTGGAGCCTATGCTGGCACGGCTTGGGCAGGCGCGGTATGGGCAGCGGTTCAGGATTGTGTCCGGCTTTCGCACGGAAACACTGAACCGACTGATGGGCGGCGCGCGCGATAGCCAGCATCTGTTTGGCGAGGCGGCGGATTTCATTGTCGAGGGTATGGACACGCATGATGCAGCCTTCACGCTGGCGGCGCTGACGGACCTGCCGTTTGACTGCCTGCGCCTGGTTCACCGCAAAACCAGAAGCGGCGCTACGCAAAGCCACATCCATGTGTCGCACCGGCGTCTTGGCGGCAACCGGGGACTGGTGGAGACACTTTTTCGCGACGCGGGTGGTGTGCGGGCGGTACCGGGCATTGTGGAGGCCGATGCAACCAGGGTGCAGGCGGCGGAATAATCAAAAGTAGTATTGCCGCAATCACTGGTATAATTTGCAAGCTCCTATGAAAGCGGAGAGCCAGCATGCCAGACCCTCAAACCTATGCAGACGACTTCCTTCGGGATGTGATTGAACCGGTCCTGATGGATATGGCCATGGACGGCGCGCAGGCGGAGAAGATCCTGATGATGACAGCCTGCCATGAAAGCATGGGCTTTCGTTACCGCGCGCAAGTGGGCGGGCCGGCGCTTTCCTTCTTCCAGATCGAGCCCAACACGCTGGATGATCTTTACACCAATTATCTGGCCTACAGGCCGGACAAGCAGGCGCTTGTGGATGCTTACCTGCCGGAAGGCATGGACCGGCTGGAAGCGCTTGAAAATGTTGATAAATATGCCTGCGCTGCCGCCCGGATGCTTTATTGGCGTGTGCCCGAGGCCCTGCCGGCCGTGACGGACGATGAAGGCATGGCAGAATACTGCAAGAAATACTGGAACACCGAAATGGGTGCGGCGACAGCGCAGAAATACCTGGATGATTATCGTCTCTATGGCCCTAACCCGGAACCCGCTGGCTGGACCTGACGACCGGCATGGCCTGATCCGTCAGGCCATCCCCCACCCCTGAAAA
>JBNKYQ010000398.1:0-1268 GCA_050300975.1 Kordiimonas sp. | reverse complement strand
CTCGCCGAGCTTCAGGGTCGCCTCCCAATCCGCGTCGAACTTCGCGCCCTGACAGTCGAAGATTTCAAACAAATCCTCAAAGACACCGAAGCCAGCCTAATCCTTCAATACGAAGCTCTCATCGGTACCGAAGGCGTCACTCTTAGGTTTGAGTCCGAAGCGATCGACTCCATTGCACAGCTCGCCTTTGATGTGAATGAACAAGTTGAAAATATCGGCGCCCGCCGCCTGCACACGGTGCTTGAAAAAGTCTTGGAAGAGATCAGCTTCGACGCGTCTGATAAGTCCGGCAGTGAAATCGTGGTGGATGAAGCCTTTGTGCGCAAGCATATGGGCGAGCTGCTTGAGACCGACAACGACCTGTCGAAATTCATCCTTTAGAGCCAAGCTCGAGAGGGATAGCAAAACCCGGTCGCAGGCAACTGTTGGCCGGGTTTTTCTTTGGCCTTGAAGGCGGTGGCCCACGGGCTATAGTGACGGCAAAGACCAGATCAATGGAGCGTCCCATGGCTTATGACACCAACAATATCTTCGCGAAAATCCTGCGCGGCGAAATTCCCTGCAACAAGGTCTATGAAGACGACTTCGCGCTGGCGTTCCATGACATCAACCCGCAGGCGCCCATCCATGTGCTGGTGATCCCGAAGGGGGAGTATGTCTCTATGGCGGACTTCTCGGCCTCGGCTCCCGCGGACCTGATGGTCGGCTTCTTCCGCGCAGTGGGCAAGGTTGCCGAGGAGCTTGACCTAGTCGAGCCAGGTTACCGCATGCTGGCGAACGCCGGTACCAATGCGCATCAGGAAGTGCCGCACCTGCATATCCATCTGTTCGGCGGCAAGCCGCTCGGGCCCATGCTTGACCGCAGCTTCGGCTAAAGCCGTGGCGCAGCTTCCCATAATTGCCCGCGCTGAGGGCTTCGCGTCCCGCAGCGCGTTTTTCAGTGCTCAAGGCACTGTCACCTATGGTGACCTGCTGACGCGTTCTGCCGCTGTGGCCTCCGGGCTGTTGGCGGGGAAGGCTGATCTTGAGGAAGAGCGCATCGCTTTCCTTCTGCCCTCTGGGCCAGACTATGCCGCCACCCAGTGGGGCATCTGGCGCGCGGGCGGCATTGCTGTGCCGATCAACGGCGGCGCCACCGTGCCGGAAATCGAACATGTGCTGACCTGCGCGGGCGTGTGCCGCGTCGTGGTAGCGGCCGACAGGCTGTCGGTTCTGGGCGATCTGCCCGCGCGCCTGTCCCTGGATGTGCTGGATTTTGCTGCGCTTGA
>JBNKYQ010000397.1:0-1276 GCA_050300975.1 Kordiimonas sp. | reverse complement strand
GCTGGATGTGCCGCTGACGGCAGGTGCCGTTGTTGGCGGTGTCGTGGTATTGGCAGCCCCATGGCTTGCCATTCTGGGCGCATTGGCCGGACTGCTCGCGCATGTTCGCATTGAGGTGGTTCGCGAAGAGCCGCCCGAAGAGGATGCCTCGAAAGAAGGGCAAGCGCCGGACAACAATTCCAGCGCCGACGCACCTTAGGTTTCAGGATAAAGCAGGTCCACGATATAGCGTGCGTCAAAGCGCAGATCGAGCATGCCGTAGGTGTTTCGCCAACCCGTTGCCAGACGGCTTTCGGTAAACGCGTCGGCAATACGGCCTGCACCGAGGCGGTTGAGTTCTGCGGCAGCGGCGGCCAGTGCGAGCTGCTCGATCAGCAGACGCGCGGTTCCCTCGTCCTTGTCGCAAAGCGAGGCGGCAGCGCGCAACACATCCATGGTTTTTGTGCCGCCGGGGCCGAGATCGCGGGAAAGTCCCTGGAAAAGAATATCGAAGAGTTCCGGGCCGCGCTTGAGCACACGCAACAGGTCGAGCGCCATGACATTGCCGGAGCCTTCCCAGATGGCGTTCACCGGCGCTTCCCGGTAGTGGCGGGCAATGGGGCGTTCTTCGACATAGCCGGAGCCGCCAAGGCATTCCATGGCTTCATAGATCAGCGATGGTGCAATCTTGCAGACCCAGTATTTGACCACCGGGGTCATGACGCGGGCATAGGCGGCATCTTCCGCACTTTCCTGGGCGCGGTCAAAGGCTGCGGCCAGGCGGAAGACGAGCGCTGTCGCGCCTGCAACATCCAGTGCCATATCGCCCAAGACGCGGGTCATGATGGGCTGGTCGACAAGCTTTTTGCCGAAAACCATGCGCTTGCGCGTGTGGAAGACTGCCTCAGCCAGCGAGGCGCGCATCATGGCAGCAGACGAAATGGCGCAATCAAGGCGGGTGAGCGTGACCATGTCGAGAATGGTGCGAATACCCGCATCAGGCTCACCCAGAAGATAGCCCTGGGTGTCGGAAAATTCGACTTCAGTTGAGGCGTTGGAGCGGTTGCCGATCTTGTCCTTCAGGCGCTGGTAGCGCAGGCCGTTGTGCTTACCATCATCCTGCAGGCGTGGCACGAGGAAACAACCCATCCCCTCTTCGGTTTTCGCCAGCATGATGAAGGCATCGCTCATGGGTGCTGAAAGGAACCATTTGTGGCCGCTGAGGCTGTAAAGCCCTTCACCAACGCGCTTGGCAACCGAGCGGTTGGCGCGCACATCTGTGCCACCCTGCTTTTCC
>JBNKYQ010000396.1:0-1289 GCA_050300975.1 Kordiimonas sp. | reverse complement strand
TCGCTGTTCCTGAAAGGGTCATACGAGGAAGCGGCATCTGCCTGTTCCAGCGCGATCGCGGAAGATGGTGGTTACTGGAAAGCCTATGTCAACCGGGCCAATGCACGAAAGGCGCTTGGCGATACAGCGGGCGCGCTTGCCGACTACTGCGAGGCCCACAGCCTGAGCCCGGATCATGTCAGCGGGGCGTTCCAGACCCAGTGCGGTGGGTAACCCGCGCCGCATCAAGACCATCCCAGAGTGATGGGGTGCCGATACCTTTACCCCCTCACGTCCTTCGGGCTGACCATTGAACCCCTGGTCAGCCCGATTTTTTTTTGTGCGGATCAGGTTTGCCGCCGATTGCGTTCACTGCGTAGAATGCCGCCAAAGGGAATGCTGAGGGGACAAGCACTTGGTGCGGTTGAATAAATTACTAAACGCAAAGGATTTTCGGGCAGCAGCAAAGCGCGCGCTGCCTGCGCCCATGTTCCATTATCTGGACGGCGGCTCGGACGACGAATGGACGCTCGCGGAAAACACCTATGCCTTCGCGCGCTATGCCCTCTTGCCGGAATACCTGAAGGACCTGAGCACGGTGGATACCACCACCCGCGTCTTGGGTGCGGAGCTCAAGACGCCGCTGATCCTGTCGCCCACCGGCATGAACCGGTTGTTCCATCACGAGCGCGAACCGGCGGTGGCGCGCGCGGCGTCAAAGCACGGGGTGATGTACAGCCTGTCCACGCTGGGGACCACCAGCATGGAAGACGTGGCGGCGGCAAGCAGTGGCCCCAAGATGTTCCAGATTTATGTCCACAAGGACCGTGGCCTGACCATGGAGTTTGTCGAACGCGCCAAGGCCGCGGGCTATGACGCGCTGTGCCTGACGGTCGACATGGTGGCCGGCGGCAACCGCGAACGCGACATGCGCACTGGCTTCACCATGCCGCCCAGGCTGACGCCTGCAAGCATTGGCAGCTTTATAACGCATCCGAAATGGGCATTCAATTTGTTGTGCAACAGCGATTTTCGCCTGGCCAATGTGGCACACCGGCAGGATGCACTGGCGGGCGGCGCCATGGGGGTGATCGCCTATGTGAACAGCCAGTTCGACCATAGCGTGACCTGGGATGATGCCGCGCGTGTGATTGAGGCATGGGGCGGGCCCTTTGCCATCAAGGGCATCCTGTCGCCCGCGGATGCGGTGCGCGCCAAGGACGCCGGGGCAAGCGCCGTGATGATATCGAACCATGGCGGCCGGCAATTGGACGGTGCTGCAGCCCCCATCGACTGTGTGGCGCCCATGC
>JBNKYQ010000395.1:0-1347 GCA_050300975.1 Kordiimonas sp. | reverse complement strand
GGGCTGTAGCAGAACTCCATGAATGAATTTGTTGAATTTCTTACTTCACGATACTCGGGTAGAAAACGTCCTGCTTGACGCATGAACCAAAAAGGCACCCGGTCACCTGGGTTTCCCTTGAGAGTCTCGAGCAAAAGTTTGGTCATGGTCTCGTCCTTGAAATTCGCGCGCCGTTCGGTCGGCGTGACGCCTTCTTACTACTTAATAATAATTATATATAGAATCTTGTAGTTGTTGTTTATGCCTGTGAATCATGTGGAAAAGCATTTATCCACAATCTTGTGCACATACAAGACGGGCGCGGCAATTCGTCTCTCAAAATGTGCATAAACTTATGGATTACTGGCATTTTACGGAAAAATGACAAGTGATCCGGGCCCCATATGAATTGTGGATAACGGGGATAACCGCAAAATATGGTGCCCCTTCCGAACAGTTTTCCTCTCTTACAATCTCCCGTGGATAGATTTAATAGTTGTTCTAACAAGTGCTTCCCAAATTGGGGGCAAGTGGCCTAGCCTTGTTATCAACCGTTCTGCCAACAAGTTATCCACAGGATATTCCCATGAGTCTTCCAGAGCCGCCGAAAAGCCCAGTCTCTCCTGTAGGCGTCAAGAAAAAAGGGTCGTCGAAGGACTTCCATCTGCATCTGGTGTCAGATTCAACGGGTGAAACGCTGGAGGCCATCGTGCAGGCGGCGCTTGTGCAGTTCGAAGGCGTTGAGGTGAAGAAGCACTATTGGCCGCTGGTGCGCTCAGCCATGCAGATGAACCGCCTGATGGAAGACATCCGCGAGGAACCGGGCCTTATCATGTATACGCTGGTGAACCCGCAGATCCGCGAGGCGCTGGAGACAGAATGCATGAAAGCCAACCTGCCGGTGCTTTCGATCCTTGATCCGGTGATCAATCTTCTTGGCTCCTACTTTGGCGTTCAGGCGTCGCATAAGCCGGGCAAACAGCATAAGCTGGACGCCCATTATTTCGAACGGATTGACGCGCTGCAGTTCACCATGGCGCACGATGATGGTGTTTTGGTGCAGGACCTGCCGCAGGCGGACATTGTGCTGGTGGGTGTGTCGCGCTCGTCGAAAACACCAACAAGCATCTATCTGGCGAACAAGGGCTACAAGACCATCAACGTGCCGTTCGTGCCGGGCTGTCCGATGCCTCGGGAGCTGGATGAGATCAGGAACAAGTTCGTTGTGGGGCTGACCACAAGCGCGGAACGCCTGGTTGCCATTCGTACCAACCGCCTTAGGTCTATCAATGAAGAGACGGAAGGCGACTATACGGACATGTCGCACATCCAGGATGAGATCAAGGAATGCCGCAAATATTGCGCGCA
>JBNKYQ010000394.1:0-1379 GCA_050300975.1 Kordiimonas sp. | reverse complement strand
ATCAGCTTGGTAGTGGGGCCGTTCGGGATCGGCTCCGCGCTTTCATACCATTTGGCGTCCTGGCTTGGGCAGAAGTAAGGCTGGGTGAAGACTTCCTGGAAGCACAGCACCTGCACGCCCTTCTCGCCCGCTTCTTCGATCAGCGGGATATGCGCCTCGATCATTGCCTGGCGGATGGTCTCAGGGTCATTGTCCGTTGAGGACTTGAGCGCCATCTGGATAAGGCCGCCCCTCAGTGTATTTGGTGAATTCGTTGACATAACATACCCCCTCTTAGCCCATGCTCGGGAAATTAAATTCTGCGCCTGCGCGGATGCCCGTGGGCCAGCGCGAGGTAACGGTTTTCAGTCGCGTATAGAAATGAACGGCCTCGGGCCCATAGATGCCGTGGGCACCAAAGATGGACCGCTTCCAGCCACCGAAGCTGTGGTAGGCCACAGGCACCGGGATGGGCACATTCACGCCCACCATGCCCACCTGGATACGGTTGGCGAAATCGCGTGCGGCGTCGCCATCCCGCGTAAAGATGGCGGTGCCGTTGCCGTATTCGTGGGCGTTGATCAGGCCCACCGCCTCGTCGTAGCTTTTCGCGCGCAAGACGCTGAGGACCGGGCCGAAGATTTCTTCGCGGTAAACGGTCATTTCGGGTGTGACACGATCGAGGAGCGTGCCGCCGACCCAGAAACCACCCTCATAGCCCTGAAGCTGAAAGCCGCGGCCATCCACCACCACGTCTGCGCCCTCGCTTTCGCCCTTCGATATCAGGCCGATGATGCGGTCCTGTGCTTGTTGGGTGATCACCGGGCCCATTTCTGCGTCCGGGTCTGTCGACGGGCCGATCCTGAGTGCCTGCACCTGCGGCGCCAGCTTTTCAACCAAGCGATCAGCGGTTTCTTCCCCCACCGGCACGGCAACAGACACAGCCATGCAGCGCTCGCCCGCCGATCCAAACCCCGCGCCCATCAGCGCATCTGCAGCCTGGTCAATGTCCGCGTCGGGCAGGATGATCATATGATTCTTGGCGCCGCCCAGCGCCTGTACCCGCTTGCCTGCCGTGCAGCCCCGCGAATAGATATATTCGGCCACGGGAGTCGACCCCACAAAGCTGACAGCCTGCACGTCTTTGTGGTCAAGGATCGCATCCACCGCGTCCTTGCCGCCGTGGACCACATTAAGGACCCCTTCCGGCAGTCCGGCTTCCTTGAACAAGTCATAGACAAGATTGGCAGAGGAAGGATCGCGTTCCGACGGCTTCAGCACGAAGGTGTTGCCGCACGCGAGGGCGTTCGCGAACATCCACATCGGGACCATCGCCGGGAAGTTGAACGGAGTGATGCCGGCGACGACGCCGAGCGGCTGGCGGATCGAGTACACGTCGA
>JBNKYQ010000393.1:0-1394 GCA_050300975.1 Kordiimonas sp. | reverse complement strand
ACCAGAAATTCGACAACCTCCTCGGGCTGCTGATGCATGAGCGGCGTATCGACACCGCCAGGCGCAATCGCATTGACCCGGATATCGAAACCCGCAAGTTCAGCAGCTGCCGCGCGCGTCATGCCCAAAACACCCGCCTTGGACGCCGGGTAATAAAGCGGCATGGTCACGCCTGTCAGCGCTGCGGCACTGGAGATGTTCACGATCGCGCCACCGCCACTTGCTTTCATATGCGGCACAGCAGCACGAATGCAGTAAAACTGACTGAACAGATTGACCTCGAGGACACGGCGGAAATCCTCATCCGTTGTCGTCTCGATGAATTCGTGCCGGGGAGCGCGCCCCTGCTTCAACGCCTCCAGCGTCGCGACATTGGCATCAACCAGCGCCTGGTTTGCCTCCGGCGTCGGCGCATTGATGCCCGCCCCATTCACCAGAATATCAAGGCGCCCTTCTACGCTGGCTATCTCATTGATCCGGGCCGTAACGTCCGCGCTATCAGCAATATCGAGCGCAATGCCACCGACGGCGACACCGTCAGACACAGCTTTGTTCAAAGCCTCTTCATTCCGGTCAAAAAGATAAACCCGGGCGCCGCGCTCAGTCAGCAGCCGGGCTGAAGCGAGACCGATTCCGGATGCGCCGCCCGTAATGACGGCGACACGATCAACAAGTGCCATAAATCCTCCCTTGGTGGCGCCAGACGTGAACTTTTCACCCGTCAGCGCCTCATTTCTGACAATAGGTAAACATGATAATAGACATTTGTCTAGTGACTAAATTGCTGTATTATGCGAGGAGAAAATTGTATCCGGCAATGCCGGTGCCTGCATGACACCAAGGGAGGATCCATGACTGTTCAACATTCAGCTGGCGCGGAGGCCACACTGAACCTGAGCGTGACTGAAACACGACTCGTAGCGCAAGATGTTATTGAATTAACACTGAAAAATACCGATCAATCTGCGCTTCCCGCCTGGAGCGCAGGCGCCCATATCGACCTCGAACTAGGCGACGGGCTGACGCGTCAATATTCACTTCTCGGAGATGTTTCCGACCCCGCGGTCTGGCGCGTTGCCATCTTGAAGGAACCGCAGAGCCGCGGAGGATCGGTCGCCGCCCATGCCCTGAAAGCGGGTGACACGCTTGTCGTGCGCGGTCCGCGCAACCACTTCAAACTCACGCCTTCAAAGCGTTACATCTTCATCGCGGGCGGCATCGGCATTACACCGCTCATTCCCATGATTGCCGCTGCGCAGGGTTCAGGCGCGGATTGGGTCATTTACTACGGTGGACGCAGCCGGGACAGCATGGCTTATGCAAGTGATCTGACCATACTGTATCAGGACCGGGTGAAGCTCTATCCGCAGGATGAAGACGGCTTGCTTCCGCTT
>JBNKYQ010000392.1:0-1414 GCA_050300975.1 Kordiimonas sp. | reverse complement strand
GATGGCCGCGAACAGGTAGCCCCCCTGTGCGCCGCCGGCGGCGACGGCGCGCCCGGCACCCACCACCATGAACGACAAGGCGCTGACCTCACGGCTCGATAACGTGCTCAGGGAGCATTTTCCCGAAGGCCAGGTAGCAGCCTATGAGCAGAAGAACATGGGCGCCGAAGACTTCGCCTATTTCAGCCAGGTAGACCCTGCCGTACCGGGCTTCTACTTCATCGTGGGCGGCACGCCGAAGGAAGCGCTGGAAGCTGAAAAGAACGGTGGCCCCGCGGTTGCCGGGCACCATTCTCCCTTGTTCAAGATCTCGCCAGAGCCATCGGTGAAGGCGGGCGTTGAGGCCATGACCGTGATCGCGCTCGATCTTCTGGGCAAATAGGAGCGCAAGCGTAATGGCGATCCCTCCATTCCACCTTGCGGTCCCGGTTGACGACCTTGATGCAGCCCGCGCCTTCTATGGCGGCCTGATGGGCTGCCCCGAAGGGCGCTCGAGCGACAAATGGATCGATTTCGACTTCTTCGGCCACCAGTTCGTGGTGCATCTGGGCACACCCCTTGGCCAGGCTGACACCAATGATGTGGACGGCAAGCAGGTGCCCAGCTTCCACTATGGTGCTGTGCTCGACTGGGAAGACTGGCACACGCTCGCGACCAAGCTGGCGGCAGCCGAGGTCGAATTCGTGATCGAACCCGGCATCCGGTTCGAAGGCGAAGTGGGCGAGCAGGCCACCATGTTCTTCCTCGATCCCGCGGGGAACGCGATTGAGATCAAGGCCTTCAAGGACCCATCCCAGCTGTTCGCGAAGTAGGACAATCAGAAAACAAGTTGGCAGGTCGCACCCCAAGGGGCGCGGCCTATTTTTTTATGCGCTGGGCTTCCAGCCAAGCATGACTTCAAGCATCGCCTGAATGGGCGCGGCCACCTTGCCGGCAGGCTCCGACAAATAGCTGAAGGGGTAGCTTTCATCCATATAGGTCACTTGCGACAGCTCCAGCTGGATGGCGTGCACGCCGTGGTCTGGCTGGCCGTATTTGCGGGTGATAAAGCCGCCCTTGAAGCGGCCGTTCAGCACGGCGCTGTAGCCTTCTGATTTCGCGGCCACACCATAAACGGCTTCCGCCAGGACCGGGCTGCAGGACAGGCCGTCGTTTGTGCCCAGGTTGAAGTCCGGCAATTGGCCACCGAAGAAGCGCGGCACATGGGACCGGATCGAATGGGCGTCCCACAGCAGCGCATAGCCGTGGATATGGCGCACGCGCTCAATCTCTGCCTGAAGCGCATTGTGGTAAGGCTTCCAATAATGCTCCACCCGGTCACGCTGCTCCGCCTCATGCGGCGCTTCCCCCGGGCGGTACACTGGTTGCTCGTCAAAGGTGGTGGTCGGGCACAGCTCGGTGACATTCTGGCCCG
>JBNKYQ010000391.1:0-1423 GCA_050300975.1 Kordiimonas sp. | reverse complement strand
GAGCACCTCGAGGAGATGGACTACCTGCAGAGCGGCATCAATCTCCGGGCCATGGGCCAGAAGGACCCGCTGACCGAGTGGCAGCGCGAAGGCTTCGAGATGTTCGGCGCCATGATGACTGGCGTTGACCACCTGCGGCACACCCACGGCATTGAAGGCAACCGTTTCTCGCGCGGGCAACCGCCCTATGGCGAAGAGATGGCAACGGACCTTGAGCGGCTGTGCGAGCTGCATGACCCATCGACCATCGCCGCCGTGATCGTGGAGCCGCTTGCGGGCTCCGCGGGTGTGATCCTGCCGCCCAAGGGCTATCTGGAGCGCCTGCGCACTATCTGCGACAAGCACGGCATCCTCCTGATCTTTGATGAAGTGATCACCGCCTATGGCCGGCTTGGGTCGCCCTTTGCTGTTGGCCATTTCGGCGTGGAACCTGATATCGTCACGACTGCCAAGGCACTGACGAACGGCGTTATCCCCATGGGCGCGGTTTATGTGCAGGACAAAATCTATGACGCCTTCATGACCGGGCCGGAGAATATGGTGGAATTCTTCCACGGCTATACCTTCTCCGGTAACCCCATGGCCTGCGCAGCGGCGCTCGGCACGCTCGATACCTATGAGGAAGAAGGCCTGCTCACCCGCGGCAGCGAGCTCAGCCCCTATTGGGAAGATGCGGTCCACAGCCTGAAGGGGCTGCCCAATGTGATCGACCTTAGGAACATGGGCCTGATTGCGGGGATCGAGCTGGAGCCGCGCCCCGGCAAGCCAACAGCGCGGGCGTTTGAAGCCTTCCTGAAGGCCTATGAAGCGGGGCTTCTTATCCGCACTACGGGCGACACCATCGCGCTGTCGCCGCCGCTGATCATTGAAAAATCACACATTGATTTCGCGTTCGGAACGCTGCGCGATATCCTCAAGTCGTTGGAGTAGTTGCGAAAATGGCCCTGATTAACCATATCATTGAAGGCGCGGCCACTGCCGGTTCTTCCGGCGTTACCGCGCCTGTCTATAACCCGGCGACAGGTGAACAGATCGCCGATGTCGCCGTGGGTGGGGCTGCTGAGGTCAACGCTGCTGTAGCCGCCGCCAAAAAGGCTTTTGAAAGCTGGTCCACGACCCCGCCCGCCAAGCGCGCGCGGGTCATGTTCGCACTTCGGGATATCCTTGATCGTCGCCGAGATGAGGTGGCGCGAACCATTTCAGCGGAACACGGCAAGACCCACGATGATGCACTCGGGGAGGTGACGCGGGCGCTCGAAGTTGTCGAGTATGCCTGCGGCATCCCGGAGAAACTGAAGGGCGATTTCAGCCGCGATGTCGGCCCTGGGATCGACAGCTGCGCTGAACGCCAAGCGCTCGGCGTTGTGGCGGGCATCACGCCCTTCAACTTCCCGGCCATGGTGCCTTTGTGGATGATCCCCAT
>JBNKYQ010000390.1:0-1541 GCA_050300975.1 Kordiimonas sp. | reverse complement strand
CCGCTTCCCCTACTATATGAACACCTACGGTTTCCACACGATCCACGGCCGTGCGCCTGCGGTGGCGACGGGCCTCAAGCTCGCGAACCCGGACCTGGACGTGTGGGTGATCACTGGTGACGGTGACGGCCTGTCGATCGGTGGTAACCACCTGCTGCACGCGCTTCGCCGCGACGTGAACCTGAACATCCTTCTGTTCAACAACAAGATCTACGGCCTGACGAAGGGGCAGTATTCGCCCACGTCTGACGTGGGCACGCGCTCGCCGTCAACGCCGCAGGGCTCGGTTGATCCGGCCCTCAATCCGATCAGTTTCGCGATCGGCTCCGGCGCGCATTTCGTGGCCCGGACGGTCGATACCGCGCAGAAGCATATGCCGGGCGTCTTCACCCGCGCGCATGACTTCAAGGGCGCGTCCTTTGTTGAAATCCTGCAGAACTGTATCGTCTATAACGACAGCGCCTGGTCGGATATCACGGACAAGAAAGCCGCGCCTGACCGCCAGCTGCTGCTGGAGCACGGCGAGAAGATGATCTTCGGCGCGGAAGGCAACAAGGGCATCCGTTTCAACCTGGACACCTTCAGCCTTGAGGTTGTGGTGATCGGCGAGAACGGCATCACGGAAGACGATATCCTCACCCACGATGAGGGCAACCGCCGGATGGCCCAGATGCTGGGTGAGCTGGGCGCGAACCCGGGCGAGCCGGTTGCCATGGGTGTCCTCTATGCCCGCCAAGCCGACCACAGCTATACCGACGCCGTCCTTGGCCAGGTGAAGGCCGTGAAGGGCAAATCCACCCTGAAGGACCTGATGTACGCAGGCCAGACCTGGGAAGTGAAATAAGCGTTTCGCTATACAAACTGGAACGAGATAAAAGCCTGGCCTTTTCGGCCGGGCTTTGCTCTTTTTAAAGCATGACAACACGCGAACATCATTGGCAGACAGTTTACGAGACCAAAACACCCAACGCGGTGTCCTGGTATCAGGCGGACCCTGCCCTGTCGCTGGCGCTGATTGATGACCTCCACCTCGCGCCAGACGCCGCGATTGTGGATGTGGGGGCGGGCGCTTCCGTGCTCGCCGACCGCCTGCTGGACCGGGGTTTTACCGACCTGACGCTGGTTGATGTGGCGGACGCGGCGCTTGCGCACACGCGTGACCGCCTTGGTGCGCGGGCGGCGGATGTCAAGTTCGTCACAAGCGACGTGACCCAGCTCGACCTCGGGCGCACGCTGGACCTGTGGCATGATCGGGCGGTGCTGCATTTCCTGACGGACGCGGAAGAGCGCGCTCGCTACAAAGCCGTGCTTGATGCCCACCTGAAGCCCGGTGGGCATGCCATCATCGCCACTTTTGCGGTGGGCGGGCCCGACAAATGCAGCGGCCTGCCGGTCAGGCAATATGACGCCGCGCGCCTGATGGATTTGCTGGGGGAAGGGTTTGAACTGGTGGACGAGCACCGGGAAGAACATACAACCCCCTGGGGCAGTACCCAGGCCTTTGCCTGTTTCCTCGTGCGGAAGCGCTAGGCCTTGAGCCC
>JBNKYQ010000389.1:0-1550 GCA_050300975.1 Kordiimonas sp. | reverse complement strand
CGAACCATTGGCTGACGTCAGGCGGATTGGGCACCATGGGGTATGGCCTGCCGGCCACCATTGGCGCGCAGATCGCGTTCCCTGACCGCCTGTGCATTGACGTGTCGGGCGATGCCAGCTTCCAGATGAACCTGCAGGAACTGGGCACCATTTCCCAGTACGACCTGCCGGTGAAGATATTCATCATGAACAATGAATATATGGGCATGGTGCGCCAGTGGCAGGACCTGTCCTATGATGGTCGCCGGTCGCACAGCTATTCCGATAGCCTGCCTGATTTCCAGAAGCTGGCGGAAGCCTACGGCATCAAGGGCATGTGCGTTGAAGACCCTGCGAAGCTGGATGACGCGATCCAGGAGATGATCAACCACGACGGTCCGGTTCTGCTGGATTGCCGGGTTGCCAAGATTGAAAACTGTTTCCCGATGGTGCCTGCGGGCGCGGCGCATAATGAAATGCTGCTGGCGGGCGACGTGATTGCGAAACCAAAAGACGACGAAGCACTGGCGGTCGTTTGATTTGGTGTCTAATCTGAAAGTGGAAGAGTAATCAGCAAGATGGACGGCGCAAATATGAAAGAAGTTGGCCCAATCGCAGTACATACCATCAGCGTTATCGTGGATAACGAGGCGGGCGTTCTGGCGCGCGTGATCGGCCTGTTTTCAGGCCGCGGCTACAATATTGAAAGCCTGACTGTGTCGGCGGTGGACACGAGCCATGAGACATCCCGGATCACGATTGTGACGTCCGGCACGCGCATGGTGATCGAACAGATCAAGGCGCAGCTGGACCGCCTGGTGCCGGTGCACAAGGTGGCGGACCTGACAATCGAGGGCGATTTCGTCAGCCGGGACCTGGCGCTTGTGAAAGTGGCAGGTGTTGGCGAAAAGCGGGTTGAAGCGCTTCGCCTGGCGGAAGCCTTCCGCGCGCAGGTGGTGGACGCCAGCCGCGACAGTTTCGTTTTTGAACTAACGGGGGCCGCGAACAAGCTGGATGCGTTCGTTGACCTGATGAGCGAGCTTGGACTTGTGGAGGTTGCCCGCACGGGTGCCGTGGCGCTGTCGCGCGGCCAGTCGGGCCTCTAGACGGTTTTTTGAATTGGGTATCCCGGCCCGCCGGGGCGCCGTGAATTGAATTGTTTTGACGGGCAGATGCCCACCAAAAGGATAGTGAGATGCGAGTTTATTTTGATAGTGATGCCGATGTAAATCTGGTGAAGGACAAGACGATTGTCGTGCTTGGCTACGGCAGCCAGGGCCATGCCCATGCAGGCAACTTGCGCGACAGCGGCGTATCCCGTGTGATCGTGGCGCTGCGCGAAGGGTCCTCCACGCGCAAGAAGGCGGAAGCCGCCGGCTTTGAATGTATGACGGCGACTGAGGCGGCCAAGGAGGCCGACATGGTGATGGTGCTGGCACCAGACACAATTTCTCCTTCCGAGAGGTTGTAATACAGCGCCCGCGTGATGGCAATTGGGTCAACGCCAACATTCACATAAAAAAAGCGATCCTCCGTGGCAATAGTGGCGTTTATTAGATACTGGCTTATTT
>JBNKYQ010000388.1:0-1551 GCA_050300975.1 Kordiimonas sp. | reverse complement strand
CGGTGGCGGATAGCCATGCACGGTATTTGGCGACCCTGGTTGGGTCCGCATTCAGTGGCGTATCGGTCGGCTGATCTGACATTTTCCTATCCTCGCAAATGGGGCGCTTATGCGCCTCTCAGACAAAAATTCGTAGCAGCACGCGCGGGCCTTGTCCAGCCACGGACACGGCTCCGCGCGCAAGAAGGAGCGACCACCAGTGACAAGCCATTTGAAGACCAGGGAGACGGCCTCCGTCCCCCTTGAGGTGAAGGCGGAAGGCGAGAACGGCACGTTCGAAGGCTACGGCGCCATCTTCGGCAATCTGGATCGGGACGGCGATGTGGTCTCCCGCGGTGCGTTCAGTGAAAGCCTGAAGGGGCGCATGCCGGCGCTTCTGTGGCAGCATAATGCCAAGGAACCCATTGGCCGGTTCGATGTGGTGCGCGAGGACGCGAAGGGCCTTTATGTGAAGGGCCGTCTGTCGATGGAGGGGCGGGGGCGTGAAGCCTATGACCTTCTGAAGATGGGCGCGCTTGACGGGCTGTCGATCGGGTTTGTCACCAAGGAAGCGTCGCGCAATGCCACCACCGGCGCCCGTACAATCACCAAAGCAGACCTGATGGAGATTTCGCTTGTGACATTCCCAGCCAATGAACTTGCCCGCGTATCCACCGTGAAATCTTCCGGCCCCAATCTTGAAACCCCGCGCGGCTTTGAACGCTTCCTGCGGGAAAGCGGCTTCTCCCGCTCCCGCGCCAAGGCCATCACGGCGAAGGGGTTTGGGGCATGTCTGCCGGCGGAGGTTGCGGCAGATGAAGAAAGCGCGCTGGCAGAAGAGCTTCGGCACAAACGATTGCAGCTTATGAGAAAGATGAACCCGGCGGTCGCGGTCGTGAGGTCTCTCGATGAACTTATGTCTAAGGTCATCGGTGCTTACCGGGCCGTTGCAGGGTCACCTCAGCCTTTTATGATGGAGGAAGGTGGATCTTCCAAAGTTTCCCTTGGGCTCCGTGGCCTGGGAAACAGAACGGTCAGCGTTGGTATCCCAAGGGCACCAGGGTTTCACTATTGGAAGTGGGATCTGAAATATTGGAGGCTGGACTCACACCGAGGGCCGGTTGTTGATACTGAGAGGCTGAAATTTGATGGCAGGCAGCTTGTCGATAGTGCGACGCTTTCACTTGGCAGTGAAAGTGCATGGGAAAGCTGGTTTAAGCGAGAACTTAAAGACAAGAGCGCAGAAGAAGTTATCTCAAAGATTGGCGCTTTCCTGAATAACCCAGCACCGCAAGGTATTTTCACCTACACCAAATTTTTCTTGCCGGAGCCAATGGACACAGGCCGGAAGCTGAATGGCGGTGTTTGGTTCAAGATTAATGTCAGGTAGGACAGGCAACGCTCGCACAGCTCATGTTGGCCCTGTTACCATTCGGCGCGGGCTTTTTCGTCCCAGTGTTTCTCAACCAGCAAATCCCATACGCTGATAACGGAAAGGTCCACGTCTGCAGTGCAGGGGCCAACTACTTTATGGGGTGAAAACAGGGCAGCCATCTCAACCAGTGAATCTAT
>JBNKYQ010000387.1:0-1573 GCA_050300975.1 Kordiimonas sp. | reverse complement strand
CCGTCCCGCTCTCCCTCGGCGCACAGCAAAGAAAGTTCTTTGAACTCCGAACTGTCCGATGACCATGCTGCATTCAGGTGCCGTGTCAGATCGTCATCCAGCTTCATTCCCTGAATGTCGCTCGCAATGCGGGCAACAAGGTCTTCAAAGCGTTGGCGAGACATGAATCCTCCCAGTTCGTGCCAGCCCTAATTGTGCGTTATAATGCATATTCCGCCCTTTGCACAACTGATCTTTCCAGGGAATTGCATTTTTTTGCAAATCACCAAGAGGAATACTGCGGGATCCCACGACAGACATCCAGAACCTCGTAATCGGCGGCGCCATTGGCAAGACCTCAGGAATCTATCGCGGGACAGGTTCAATATGCTCGCTGAATGGTGGCTCCGATCGGTATCGCAGGCAGGAGCAAAGGAATTTGCTACCGAAGGACCAAAGATGGACCCAGTTTCCGCAGACCTCGACAGCCCTTGAAAGATCAGTGATCAGCGGCGATCGCAACAGCTTCGACACGCAGCAGTCGACCAAGATTGTTTCGAGACATTGGTTGCGGGGGTAGGATTTGAACCTACGACCTTCAGGTTATGAGCCTGACGAGCTACCGGGCTGCTCCACCCCGCGCCAACAGGCCCTTCATCTAACTGTCAATGAGGGGCACCGCAAGGGTGCGCCGTAACTTTTTCTGATAAAATCGGCTCCGATCACGAAACACCTGCCAAGGCCAGAAACCGGCGCTCACCGTTCAGAGAGAAGTTGACCCACATCAGATCAAACCCATGAAATCGCGACGTTTTCCAAATCGGCTTTGTGCCGGCAACACGTCAGTGCCCAAAAAACTAACAGTGCACGCTTGTTCGACACACCCGCGGCGCCTATCGAAGGAGACATGCTGGTCCGCGCTCTAAGCTTCTTGCTGGTTGCCATCGCTCTTTCCTGGGCTGCGACAGTGTATTTCGGCGCAGACGTCCTGATTGCCCTGGGCTTGATTCTGACCCAGTCAAAAATCATTGCCAAGAAACTGATGCAGATCGAACTTGCAGCCGTCTTGGCATGGCTCAAGGCGCAGGGTGGCGTGTTCCTGAAGATCGAGTTGCTGAAAAAATGGCTGATGACGACCGTCCTGCCCCTTGTTGTGGGCAGCACCGTCCTCAGGCGTGTCGCGCGGTTCATCAACGGGTATCGTGAAAGCATTGGCCTACGCTATGCCGCTATGATGGCCTGGTACGATGGACTGCACCCGGCCGAAAAAATTGTCGCTGCCCTGATCATCCTTTTTGCCACCGTCGCACTGTCGGTCACGTCGTTGGGCCTTTGGCTGATCCTTTTTTCAGTCAAGCTTCCGATCTGGTTCGCTGCAGCGACTGCCGCGCTATGGCGCATGACATGGCTTAGTGTTCAGAAAATGACTTTCAAAGCTGTCGTGTTCTTGCAACTGTCGCTGGTCTGGAAGGGCGTCCGCCGTCTTTTGCCCGAATCCTGGCTCGAGAGAAAACGCCGTTTTGATTATCGCTTGGCCCGCGCAGTTATCCGCAGACGCAGATTGACGGTGCGCCAACTGGCAGATCGCAAAGAC
>JBNKYQ010000386.1:0-1600 GCA_050300975.1 Kordiimonas sp. | reverse complement strand
ACGCTCGCTATCATCAAACAGGCTGAAATAGTCGGCAATCGAGATGGCCTCATTGTGGGTGATTAGGAACCCGGTCATGGCGCCGGCCATCGGGGTCCAGCTGCGCACACGGGTGGATGCGCCCGGCCGCTTCAGGTAGATGGCGGCGCGACACCCAGAGACATGCTCCACCGCGTTCGCCGGCAGATAGCCCTCGTGCGTGCCCCAGCCAAGTTCGGCTGGCTGCAGGCCTTCGGCGAGGAAGCCATCGATGGACCAGGTGTTGACAAACTCGCCCTTCTGCTTCTTCTCGTCCGCAACCTGCGTGTCGCGCTCAGCGATATGAATGCCCTTGACGCCAAGCGTGCGCGCAAGCGCGCCCCACCCCTGCCGGGTTTCAGGGACTTTGACCTCAAGGCCGCAGTCCGTCGCGATGTTCAGGAGCGCCTGTTTGACAAAATGGCTCACAAGGCCCGGGTTGGCGCCGTGCGCCAATATGGCCGTCGGGCCGCCCTTCAGGCTGTCGCGCATCGCCAGCGCATCTTCACGGATGGAATAATTGGTCCGAAGGCCCATCGGGCTGTCCGGGTCCTCATAACGGCCCGGCCAGGGCTCAATACAGGTATCGATATAAAGCGCGTCCACCTTCTGGCAGAAGTGGACAAGCGACATGCTCTCAACCTCGACCGACAGGTTCACCAGGAAGCCGCCCGCGCGGTCAAACAGTGGCGCAAGCACCGCTTCCAGGTTCTTGGGCGTCAGCGGTTCCTTGATGAAGCGGATGCCGTGCTCGCTCGCCACATCCTGGCCGCGTTCATCGGCGGACACGATGACGATAGTGTCGCGGTCCACCTCGAAGTGCCGCAGGATCAAGGGCAACAGCCCCTGCCCGATCGAACCAAACCCAACGATCACCAGCGGACCGTCAATCCGGGCATAACACGGCCATTCATCAACCATTTGCGCACTCCTACAGCAAGAATCGGCTTCAATTTGGGCGCACCATAGGCGGCTTGCCCCCGGCCATCAAGGGTGAATGGACACAAAAAAGGCCGGAACGATCCGGCCTTTGCTGTGGATCAGGTCACGCTTTCACCGTGCCCAGTTTCCGGTAAAAGCCGGCGGCCACAATAAGCATGACAAGGGCGGGGATAAGGCCGAACTCATCCCCCATCCAGGGCGTCTGGGCGTTCTCCAGCGTCACTTTTGCGTAAAACTTCTGGATGAAGACATTGCTGCTCATGTGAAAGATCACAGCTGTCCACAGACTGCCGGTCTTCAGCCTAAGGTAGGTCATGATGACGGACGCGGACATCAGATAGAGGCTAAAACACATCAGCTGGTAATAAAGCGGCGGCCCGTCCACGCCGTAAAGCCCCAGGAAAATCAGCGGGAAGTGGAAGCTGGTCCACAGGGCGCCCGAAATCAGGGCTGTTTTCTGGGGTGACACAATGCTCGACAACTGCTGCACCAGGAAGCCGCGCCAGGCGATCTCCTCACCCAGGACAGACGGCAGCGTCAGGGCAAAGGTGATGGTCGCGGTCAGGACAAAATGAAAGCCGAGCAAGGCACCGTCCGACCAGCTTCCGAGGCTGTAGTTCTCCCTCAGGTCACCCACATA
>JBNKYQ010000385.1:0-1642 GCA_050300975.1 Kordiimonas sp. | reverse complement strand
GTCACAGTACCGCCACCCAGGGTGAGGTTCTGAGCCGTGATCGAGATGGTGTTGGAGCCATCATCGTTGGTGATTGCTACGATATTGCTTGAACCGTTCACAGCGTTGGTGCCGTTGAATTCAGCGTTCGAAACGATCGAAGTGATCTGGTCACGAAGCTCAGTGAATTCGTCGTTCAGTGCAGTACGGCTTGCTGCGTCGAGACCGGAGTCTTTTGCTGCCACGGCCTTCTCTTTCATTTCGATGAGAAGGTCGGAAACTGCTTCACCAGCTGCAACTGCCACGTCAATCGTGGACATTGCACGGTCCAGGGAAGATTTCACAGCATTCAAGCCGGAAACGTCCGAGCGCAGTTTTTGAGCGATGGAGAATACCGCCGCGTTGTCTTTGGCGGAACCTACTTTCAACCCGGTGTTAATACGGCTTTGCACCGTATTCAGGTTGTTGCTTGTAGAATTAAGGTTTTGCAGGGCGGCAAATGCGCCCGCATTAGTGTTTACCGAAAAAGCCATTTTGCTTCTCCTTTTTGGAGTTATTTAACGGGCATTTTGCCCACAGGACCTTTTGTCCTAGTCGGATATTTGCAATTTTGGTGCCAAAATTTACAAATTCGTAACTATTGCTAACCATTTGAAAATAAATGGGAACATGACAATTTTCAAATTGTTTGGGATTGATCAAATCTAGGCAAATTTTGCCGCATTTGGGAAATTGAGCAATTTTTGCCGACGTGAGGGGGAAAAAAATGCCGAGCCGGCCCTTAGGCCGACCCGGATATGTTTAGAGACTTTAACCTTGGAAAAGGCTTACAGCAGCTTGAGGTGCCTGGTTGGCAATTGACAGAGCCTGCAGGCCCAATTGCTGCTTCACTTGAAGCGCTTGCAGTTGGGCGGATGCCTTGGCCATGTCGGCGTCAACCAGGTTGCCGATGCCGATCTGGATCGTGTCGGAAAGCTTGTTAGCGAAGGCCTGTTGCAGTTCAAGGCGTTTGGCCCCTGCACCAAGTTCCGACAGAGAAGAGTTGACGTTCGTGATCGACGCATCGATCAGAGCCACTGCCGCGGAGGCGTTGGCTGATGTGCCAATGGCCGTGGTGCTTGCAACTGTCACCGTGCCGCCGCCCAGAGAAAGATTCTGCGCGGAGATTGAGATGGTGTTTGAGCCATCATCGTTTGTGATGGCTACAATTGCAGCACTGCCGTTAACGGCGTTTGTGCCATTGAATTCAGCATTGTCCACGATTGACGTGATCTGGTTGCGAAGTTCTGCGAACTCGTCGTTCAGTGCCGTACGGCTGCTGGAGTCCAGACCAGCATCCTTAGCGGCAACTGCCTTCTCTTTCATTTCGATCAAAAGATCGGAAACAGCTTCCCCAGCTGCAACAGCAACATCAATAGTGGACATGGCGCGGTCCAGCGATGACTTTACAGCATTCAAGCCCGATACGTCAGAGCGAAGGCTCTGCGCGATCGAGAATACTGCTGCGTTGTCTTTCGATGAAGCCACTTTAAGCCCCGTATTAATCTGCGTTTGTACTTTTCCTAGCGCCCGGTCTGTAATGTTCAGGTTTTGAAGCGCCTGCAGCGCGGGTGCATTGGTGTTCACGGAAAAAGCCATTTTCGTTCTCCTTTCTGAGAGTAAT
>JBNKYQ010000384.1:0-1648 GCA_050300975.1 Kordiimonas sp. | reverse complement strand
TGAATGTAAGGTAAGCGAAATTAAAGAATTAGGTACCCATGACATGTTTATTGCCGAAGTAATTGCAGTGCATGCCGATGATAAATATTTAAACGAAAAAACTGGGGTATTCGATCTTTCAAAAGCCGACCCCGGAGACGGCGCCCAGGTTTTTGTGATCCTGATCATGGGGGCGATCGCAGCCCTTGTCGGCTTTATCCTGATCGGCGGCATGCACGTAGCGCCGTGGCTTGCCATGACCATCATCTTTGCGCTCATCCTGTTCGGCAGCATCTGGATGCTCCGGGTGTTCAAGGCCACACTGGTGGCGCTCCAGTTCCATCATGATGCTTCTGAAGGCAAACTGACCGATAACGGGGATGGGGATGCCTAAGGGCTTCAAGCCAGGCGTCGCGCTGACGGTCTGTGCCCTCATCGGCATGGCTGTGCTGATCGGCCTCGGTACGTGGCAGGCCCGCAAGATTGGGCCCAAGACCGAGCTTCTGGCCCGTATTGAGGCCGGGCTGGCGGCAGAGCCAATAGAGCTCCCTGTACATCTCGATGACCCCACCACGCTTGACTATCACCGAGTGACCTTCACAGGTGACGTGCTTGACAGCGCGCCCATCAAGGTGTCCGCCACCAGCCTCACGGGCCAGGCGGGCTATCATATCTACCTGCCGGTCCAGAAACGCCACGGCATGGCGGTTATGGTGAATTTCGGCTGGGTACCTTTCCACCAGAAAGACCTCCCGGCGCTGCCGAAGGGCGAAATCACGGTCACCGGCGTCCTGCGCACAAGCGCCACGCCGGGCTCCATGACGCCGCCGAATGACGCGGCAGGCGGCACCTGGTTCACGGCGGACGTGCACGAGATGGCGGCCTTCTGGGGCCTGCGCACCAAGGAATATTATCATTTCCGCGTGTTTTCGGACCAGATCGGTGCGCCGAATGCGCTCCCTGAGGGCGCGCAGGTGCGCGTGGATATACCCAATGACCACCTTCAGTATGCCATCACATGGTATGGCCTCGCGATGACTCTCCTCGGTGTCTATATCGCCTTCGGCTTCAAACGCGGCCGGGAAGAGTAATCATCCCCGCGTTAGTCTCCCTAAGCAAGTGCTAAAGCAATTCTCCTGACGCTCAAACGCGCTTTGGCTTGCATCCCGCCGCACCAACCCGTAGAACTAGCCTTCGCAAGATTCGTAAAGTTGAGTGCAGCAATCGTGAAATATATCTCTACGCGCGGCGAAGCCGAAAAACTGGATTTCGAAGGGGTGACCATGACCGGGCTGGCCCGGGACGGCGGCCTGTATGTGCCTGAGGAACTGCCAACGTTCAGCGCGGAAAAGATCCGCAGCTTCCGCGGCAAGCCGTACGCCGACGTGGCCTTCGAGGTGATCCAGCCTTTCGTAGCCGGCAGCCTTTCGGACGCTGACCTCAAGGCGATGCTCGATGCCACCTACGGCAAGGCCTTCCGCCACCCGGCCGTGGCGCCGCTCGTCCAGCTTGGCGCCAATGACTGGGTGCTGGAACTGTTCCACGGCCCAACGCTGGCGTTCAAGGATTTCGCGCTGCAGCTGCTCGGTCGCTTCTTTGATCATTTCACTGCCAAGCGCGGCCAGAGGCTGACGATCCTTGGTGCGACGTCGGGCGATACTGGCTCTGC
>JBNKYQ010000383.1:0-1686 GCA_050300975.1 Kordiimonas sp. | reverse complement strand
GATCGGCGTTGTGAAGCTCAATACGTTGCCAGTGCTGGACGAGTGCAAGAGCTTCGCGGGCTATCCAGTGCGTCAGCTGGTCGCCGACGCACCCTGATGCAGTGCCTTATTCCTCGCCCATTGGGGTAGGGGAATAGATCACATAAATTTTGGTATAGCCCTTGGTGTCCCAGGTGCCGCGCCATTCCTTGCCGATGGTCACGGCGTCGCCTGCCTTGATCTCCGTGACCGTGCCGTCCGCCGACGTCAGCGTCACGCCGCCCTCCAGGAAATACATGAATTCGTCAACGCCGTAGGGCTCCAGCGTCATGCGCACGGGGCCTGAACGGTACATGCCGCTGTCGAACTTCTTGTCGGATGAGAGGAAGGTTTCAACGTCTTCAGTCTTGTAGGGCCCGTCTTCACCTTCGTGGGTCATGACAATGAGGCGCTTGTCCTCAAAAATCTTGCCCGCAATTTCCTCCTTCGAAAGCTTCTGCGGATTGTCGGTCATGGCGTCGCCGGCCATCAGCGGAGTGGCCAAGCATATGCTGGCCGCGAATGCGATCACAAAACGAGACATTTAATTCCTCCCATAATGTCTGTGCGGGCGGAATATAGCACTGAAGCTATAAAAATGTGATCACAAAATTGCGACTATGGCCATGCTCTAGTGAATGATCAGAGTATCCGCCATCTTGAGTTCAGCGGGCTTGATCAACTCAAGCGAGGCTACGCGCACCGAATGCAGCTTGCCGTCCAGGTTCTTTTCCCAGAAATCCAGGAATTTCCTCAGCACCGGAAAGCGCGGCGCGATGTCCAGTTCCTGCCAGACATATTCCTGCAGCAGGCGTTCAAAGTCAGGGCGGTAATAGTAGATATGCGCCGTCGTCAGGCGGTAATCCTTCAACTGCTTTTCGAAGTCGTTCACTTTACGTCTCCTCTGTTGGGCACCTGCCTTTCAGTATGGAAAACGAAAGTTGACGGACTATTAATACAATTCCTTCAATTGCTTACGAAAAATTTACCGCCTTCTGCTATAGAGAGACCTTCCTTAGCCTGAGCGCATTGGTGATAACGGAAACCGAACTCAGGCTCATGGCCGCCGCGGCAAACATGGGTGAAATCAGGATCCCCAGGAACGGATACAGCACCCCCGCGGCGATCGGCACCCCAGCGGCATTATAGACAAGCGCGAAAAAGAGGTTCTGCTTGATATTGCGCATGGTGGCGCCCGCAAGCTTGCGCGCCCGCACGATTCCCATAAGGTCACCTTTCACCAGCGTGAACCCGGCGCTTTCGATCGCCACATCGGCGCCCGTGCCCATGGCGATACCCACATCGGCTTGTGCCAGCGCCGGAGCGTCATTGACGCCGTCCCCTGCCATGGCGACGCGGTAGCCCTTGGCCTGCAGTTCCTTCACCAGGTCGGCCTTGTTTTCGGGCAGCACGTCAGCGCGGATGTCATCGATCCCGAGGCGTGCCGCGACGGCTTTGGCCGTGCGCGCGTTGTCGCCGGTTGCCATGATAACCTTCAGGCCTTCTGCGTGTAGGGCCTTCAGCGCTTCTTCCGTGGTTTGCTTGACAGGGTCTGCCACGCTGATCAGGCCCGCCACGCGGACATCCAGCACCACGTACATTACGGTCTCGCCTCGGTCGCGGCGGTGGTCGGCCTCCTTGCCGAGGGTGCCCAAATCAACATCCAGA
>JBNKYQ010000382.1:0-1686 GCA_050300975.1 Kordiimonas sp. | reverse complement strand
GGTCGCTGTGTGTTGGTGCGGTGCGCCAGGCCATGAGGCGTGTTTTGCGTTTTGTTTCGGGTAGCGGGTTTCGAGTATCACGGCAGGAGAGCCGGGGCGCTGGGCCGTGTGGTCACCGTCTTGGTGTCAGGGGAGCTGATGTTGGGCGGTCCCGGCTTTCGTGCCTTGCAATTTGGGGTGTGCGGGGTGCCGATGTGGCAGGCCTGCTGAGAGGCTATAGAGGAGACTTTGATGGCAGCAATTGCGGCCGAAGTTGGTGCGTCCGGGCGGCGCGCCATGGCGCCTGGCGCCTGGACATATGGGCGATGGGTGTCGCGCCCGGCGCAAAATCGAAGTGAACGAACATTCTTCCGCTTCCTGGATGCGGCTGAAGGGCTATTGTCCGGGCGCAACTGGCATGAAGTGTCTGTTCAGGAAATCGTCCGCCGGGCAGACGCGTCTGTGGGGTCATTTTATAACCGTTTTGTCGATAAAACCGCGCTGCTGCGCTGCCTGGACAGCCGCCTGGGCCAGGAATGCGAGCAGACGGTTTCAGCCCTGGTAATTGAGCTTGAGGCCTGTCCCGCCCTGATCGACGAGGCGCCAGGCATGATGGTCAGCCTGTTCATGCGGCTATGCACCGAACGAAGCGGCGTTATTCGCGCCCTTGATATGGCGCAGAAGATGTCGGAGCCGGGTGACTTTTCCGGCCTTGGCCCCAGCTTTGATGCTGCGGCGAGCAGGATCGGGCAGTTGCTTGCGGCGAAACACAGCACTCTCAATGCCTATTCAGCTGCCGAGGTGGCCCAGGCCCTGCGCGAAAGCTTCTGGCTGACACGGGAAATGCTGCTGTATCATCCGCCGGCCAAACCGGCTGATGCGTTACACCGGTCGCTGTTGCGCCATTTCTACGCCAGCCTGGAGGATTAGCGGCTTTCTCAGCCTGAATGCTACTTGCGCAGGTATTTTCATAGGTTAGCGGGAATTTCGCTTCAGCATTTATTTACCGGGCTTGGCCCATAATAGGGCATGAGCTTGGAAGCGCTGAACCGATGCGGGGAACCATCAGGCAGCGTGCATCTTTCGGTGTGCGCTGCTTTTGCCTGTACACCCGTCATCAGGAAGCCGGTGGCTGAAGTTGGGGGGCGAGCCTATGTCTTCCTTTGAAAATGACCTCAGTCGCATCCGGAACACGGGCCCCCGGGCTGATCATTTCTATGTGGTGACTGTTGAGGACGGCCTGGCCATTCGCGAAGATATGGCCGAGCTCGTTGCCTTGATGGCTGAAAAGCGGGGGGATAAGCCGTTCAACAGCCGCGCTGATGTGTCGCCGTCAAAGCTCGGCAAATACCTGCCGCGCATCACCATCCTTGAACCTGTAGTGGATCAGGATGGGATGGTTGTGGATGCCCGCTACCGCTTGATGGGGACAGAGATCACATCGCTCTATGGTGAGGCAACGGGCCAGTTGATCAGTGAGTATCACGGCGAGCAGGTGCTGCGGCGTGTCTGCCGCATCAGCAATCATTGCATCGAGAGCCGGAAGCCTGCCCTGGGCCTTTCCAAAGCGCTGTCGGACGGTCGGGAATATGTCGATGTCAGTGTGCTCTATTTCCCGCTGTCGAAGGATGGAGAAACGGTGCACCAATTCTTCATTTATTCCGCAGTTGAGCGCGCGCGGGTCGGGCGTTTCTGAGCCGCCGGTCC
>JBNKYQ010000381.1:0-1719 GCA_050300975.1 Kordiimonas sp. | reverse complement strand
CACCTTGAAACCCAGCGCCAAGGCCTTGCGGACAGCCCCACGCAGTACCGGATCATTTAGATAAATGCCATGTGACATGTCGGCGACGTCAAGCTCCGCCACATCTTGGATCGGTTTCCACAAGGCCTCGAAACCAATATGGCGATAGCCCGCGGCCCACAATCGCTCCAGATTAATATAAAGGAACAATCGCGCCTGTTTGTGGGTATGGCTTTCGTTCAACAGCAACACCCTACGGCTTGCGCTTGCGTCAAGGATTACTTCTAGAGGATCGGCGACTTCCATTGCATCTTCTGGAACCTCACACCGTTGAAGGGATGGCGCGATATAGCTTTCGCCCAGCGTCGGGATCAGGTCTGATCGTCCCACAAAGCCGTATAGCCACCCTGCCCCTTGGGTCGTTCGGCTGTCCATTTCTGGTGATGCTGCAATTTGGTCGAAATATAGCCCGTAGGCCTTCCCTGATATTGCCTGACCGTAATTGATCTCGTCGGCAACTGCGCCCATGCTTACACACAGCATGCCCAAAATGGCCAATCGCTTCATATACCCCTCATCGTCAATTGCTTCGCAATACTACTACTACCATGGGATTATCAAAGGCAACCTATATGGGTTTTGTACCCACGATCACGGGCTGGAAGAAAACATCGTCGATACGCTCTACGTTCTTGAAGCCGGCCTCACGGAACAAGTCCATCATGCGGGCGGGCCTGAGGGCATAGAAACTTGACCGCATTACATGGGTCTTGAGCTCACTGCCGCCATCATCGTCGGTGAAATACATGCTGAAGTCATAGATGTCATTGCCCTCACGCCAGTCCCACACCTGGTAGACGCTCCAGCGCACGCCGTCCACATCGCGCACACCGAAGGGCTTGAACTGCACACCGCCGCGCTCAACCAGGTCGTAATCGCGCATGGACACAAGGCACCCGCCGCCAGGCTTCGCCGCCACGTAGAAGGATTTCAGCGCCCCAAGGATCGCCTCTTCGCTCAGCAAGTGCGTCACCGCATTGTCAGCAGACATCACAATGTCGAACCGGTTCTGGTGTGTTTCATGCACCTTGCACATGTCTGCAACGGCAAAATCGATGCTCAGGCCACGCTTATCCGCTTCCGCCCGCGCTCGTTCGACCGCCGTGCCGGACAGGTCACTCGCCGTCACCTCATAGCCAAGCCCCGCGAGGCCCAGCGCCTGAGTGCCGATGCCGCAGGTGACATCCAGAACCGTCGCGGCCCCGGAGAAATTACTTTTGATGATCTGGTCCAGCGCCGCCGACTGGCGCGTGATCGAAGCCTCCCAATCGCCGTGGATCAGGTGATAAAAGGGTGCCATCGGGTCATAGAAGTCGTTTGTGGTCATGGTTCTTTCCAGCCTGTTGCTGGAAAAAACCTACCTCACTTCGCTAGGCAGGAACAAGAGCCTGGAAGGCGCGCCCGGGCTCATAGCTGAAATTCTCCAGCCGGTAGCCTTTATCGCTCAGATAGTCGAGCTCAAGCCGGTAGTTGGACCGGGCCCGCGCCATCTCGGGCGGGGTTGCCAGCAGGAAGCAGCCCCCGCGCGCGATCACGGCATCAAGGAATGCCCTGTTCCGGCGCCAGCACTGCGAGGACGTCAACCGCCTCGCGGCATCGCCCAAGTCAAAGTGATGTGCCTTTGCAACCTTTGCCACCCGGCTGTAGTCAGGATAGTGACCCAGGACAGCCAGTCTCTGG
>JBNKYQ010000380.1:0-1759 GCA_050300975.1 Kordiimonas sp. | reverse complement strand
TTGGTGAAGTGGCTGAGGCGCTCTGGCGTGGGTTCATACACCTCGCCGAACACATAGAAGTTCGGGATGCCTTCGGCCTCTGCGTGGGCCGTGATCGCGGGGGCGAAAGCCTGCCAGAAGCTGTCGTTCACATGCTTGACCGTGTCGATGCGGAAGCCGTCGATTTTGAATTCCGAAATCCAGTATTTGTAGATGTCGATGAAGCCTGCCTTGACGTCCGGGTGTTCGGTGAACAGATCATCAAGTCCGGCGAAATCGCCGTATGTGTTGCTTTCGCCCTGCCATTCGCTGTCACCCCGGTTGTGGTAGTAACGCACGTCATTGAGCCAGGCTGGGACTTTCACATCCTCCTCCCCCGCAGGCACATAAGGCGTGTAGGCGAACGTCTGGTCCGTCAGTTTGGCGAAATTCTCCGCTGTCTGCTCTGCTGGCTCATCGCCCTCGAAGCCGCCGTTGATGGCTTCGCCGTCCGGGCCGCCCTTGGTGGTATAGGGGAAGGCTTCCTTCGAGCGGTAATCACACAGGGGCACGTTCATCGGGTCGCTGCCGCGCGGGAAGCATTCCTCATATTTGATCACGTCGGCCGTGTGGTTGGTGATGATGTCAAAAATCACCTTCATGTTGCGCTTGTGCGCTTCGGCCACCAGCGTCTTGAGGTCATCATTGGTGCCCAGGTGCGGGTCGATTTGGGTGAAATCCGTGATCCAGTAGCCGTGGTAGGCGGCGGTCATGTTCACCGGGTTGCCCTGCACGGGCTTGTTTTTGAAAATAGGCGTCATCCAGATGGCGCTGATGCCCATGTCCGCCAGATAATCCAGCTTTTCCGTCAGGCCCTTGAAGTCGCCGCCGTGGAAGAAGCCCTTGTGGGTGGGGTCGAAGCCATGAACCGACGCGTCGCCACCAAAGCCGCCGGTGTCGTTCGCGGGATCACCATTCGCGAACCGGTCAGGCATGACAAAATACATCACGTCATCGGTGATCGGGCGGCTGATATAGGGCTCCAGCTGTTCCGGGCGCGCGGTGACGGGCGTTTCTTGCTGTACGGCTTCTTCTGCCTGATCGCAGGCAGTCAGCATGGTGAAGGCCAGGCATGCGCCGGCCAGCTTGATCATTGGGTATTTCATATTATTCGGCCTCCGGCTCGCTGACTTTGAGGGTGGCAAGGGCGGCAACAAACATGGAGCCACCGGCAAACACCAGCCCATAGATCGCCTGCCCACCAAAGAGTTCGCTGACCAGAAGGCCCAGTGTGGTGGATGCCACGATCTGCGGGATCACGATGAAGAAGTTAAAGACGCCCATATAGATGCCCATCTTGTGGTGCGGCACCGCGGAAGAGAGCAGCGAATAGGGCACCGAGAGGATCGACGCCCAGGCAAAGCCCACGAGCCCCATTGAGACCGCGAGCATGTTCGGGTCCTTGACCACAAAGAAGGACGCAAGGCCAATGCCGCCCAGCGTCAGATTGACCATATGGATCTTGCGGCGGCCGATCTTGTTGGCAAAGCTCGCGATAAAGATGGCGGCGCCAATGGTAACCAGGTTCCGGACCATATTCAGCACCCCGGCCCAGTTGGCGCCTTCATTATAAAGGTGGCTTGTGGGGTCCGATGATCCGAAATGGTAGGCCGTGACCGCGGGCACCGTGAAGGACCACATGGCGAACATGGCGAACCAGGAAAAGAACTGAACGACTGCCAGTTGCTTCATGATACGGGGCATCAGCATCAGGTCGTCCGTGATTTCGACGACCGCGGCC
>JBNKYQ010000379.1:0-1780 GCA_050300975.1 Kordiimonas sp. | reverse complement strand
GTTCCCGGATACGCCCAGACCCCCGTCATACCTTTATGCGCTCTATCCCGAACGCCGCTTGCTGCCCCTCAAGGTCCGGCTGTTTATCGATTTCATGGCCGACTGGTTCACCGGCGACAGGGGCGTGACCACGTCCTAATTGCGCGGCAGCGGGTGGTCCTTCACCCATCGAAGCGCGGCATCCAGCCGAGGCACCAGACCCTCATGACCGCGCCGCAAAACGGTATAATAATTGAGCGCTTCCAGCCGCTGCAGGGCAATGCCCTGCCGGTTAGCGATCAGCTTGACGAGGCTTTCTTCCATTAGCCCGACATCCACCCGGCCGACCCGCAACAGTTCCAGATAACGGCTGGCTGAGCTGGTTTTGACGGGCGTTATGCCCAAGGCCGCGAGCCTGGCCTCTGCCCATCGGTGCCCGCCGGCAATCACAACCTTATAGGGGCGCAGATCATCCATGCTTTTGATCTGGAGGGCGCGGCTTTCAAGGGTGATCGCCATCATATTGTCTTCATAAAACGGCGTGGGAACAGCGATGATATCGTCCTTATGCTGGTCTACCCACAAGGCTGTGCGCAGGATTTCACCGTCCAGCTCGCCGCGGAGCGTCATCTGTTCAGAGCGCCTTACCGGCATTTCAACCAGCTCAAGGCACAGACCCGCCCTGTCGAAAACACGCTGGGCCGCCGTCTTGATCTGGATCACGGTTTCGACCTTCAAAATCACGCCCATGCGCAGGCAAGCGTCAGCCGCAACCGATGCCGCCGGGGCCCATAGTCCCCAACAAACCAACACCAGAATGAGTTTTCCGGATAAGCCCACCACGTGTTCTCGCCCCTATCGCATTGATGCTGGGTATCAGGCTAGCAGCCAAAGGTTTGAACATTGTTAAAGCCCAACACGTTCGAAATACAGGTCGTTCGAAATTATGCAACGCGGCCTTGGGGCAAAGCCCCCTACACCGAACACGGCCACAGCCTTATCTTCGTTTCAACAAGAACGGAGGCAAAAATGGGACTTCTGATCGACGGCGAATGGCACGACAAGTGGTATGATACCAAATCCACAGGCGGCAAGTTCAAGCGCAGCGAGAGCCAGTTCAGGAACTGGGTGACCGCAGACGGCGCGGCCGGGCCAACCGGCGAGGACGGCTACAAAGCCGAAGCCGGGCGCTATCACCTTTATGTATCCTATGCCTGCCCCTGGGCCCACCGGACACTGATTGTCCGCGCGCTCAAGGGGTTGGAGGACATGATCAGCGTCTCCGTTGTCGGCATGACCATGCTTGAGAACGGCTGGACGTTCGACAAATCGGACGGCAGCAGTGGCGATTCGCTTTATGGCGCAGACTTCCTGCACGAAATCTATACGCGCGCCGATGCGGGCTATAGCGGGCGGGTTACGGTGCCTGTCCTGTGGGACAAGGCGCGTGAGACCATCGTATCGAACGAAAGCGCCGATATCATCCGCATGTTCTCAACCGCGTTCGACGGCCTTGGCGCCAAGCCGGGGGACTTTTACCCCGAAGCGCTGCAGGGCGAGATCGACAGCTTCAATGACCGCATCTACGACACGGTCAACAACGGCGTCTACAAGGCCGGGTTCGCCAGCACGCAGGAGGCCTATGAAAAGGCCGCTTGGGAGGTTTTCGAAACCCTCGACAAGATCGACGCGCATCTGGCGGATCACGAGTGGCTTTGCGGCGACCAGTTCACCGAAGCCGATTTGCGGCTTTTCCCGACACTCGCCCGGTTCGACGTGGCCTATCACTATGCCTTTCGCT
>JBNKYQ010000378.1:0-1813 GCA_050300975.1 Kordiimonas sp. | reverse complement strand
TTCCCAGTTCCACCGTGTTCTGTGGGACCATGCGGAAAACGAAGCCGGCGGTTCGATCAAGCTGAAGGCGGATGACAAGATCAAGCGTGTCGTGCTGTGTTCGGGCAAAGTTTACTATGACCTTCTGGACGAGCGCGACAAGCGCGAGCAGGACGATACCTATCTCCTGCGTGTCGAGCAGCTGTATCCGTTCCCGGCTTCGGCTATCGCCAAGGAAATGAAACGCTTCAAGAATGTCGAGCGCATCGTCTGGTGTCAGGAAGAGCCCCGCAACATGGGTGGCTGGTCCTACATCCACGAACTGCTCGAAGACTTGTTCATTGAAATGAAACTGCCCGTGACGCGCCCTGCATACGCTGGTCGCGCGGCGAGCGCTGCAACCGCTACCGGTCTCGCATCCAAGCATGCGGCCGAGCAGGAAGCGCTCATCGATCAGGCACTCACGGTTTAATCAGGGTAGGAGCCCCGAAACATGGCAATCGAAGATATTGTTATCCCACAAATGGGTGAATCGGTAGCGGAAGGCACGATTGGTACCTGGCTGAAGAAAGTTGGCGACGCGGTCGCGGCTGATGAGCCGATTGTGGAAGTGGAAACCGACAAGGTCGCAATGGAAGTGCCAAGCCCTGTGGCTGGCGTGCTGGTTGAGATCGTGGCCGAAGAAGGCCAGGACGTTGAGATCGGCGCCCTGATCGCGAAGGTGGACACCGAAGGTAAGGCCACTGGTGCCGCGCCTGCGCCCGCTGCGAAGGCTGAAGCTGCGCCGGCCCCTGCCGCGAAAGCGGAAGCCGCTCCGGCCCCGGCACCTGCCGCTGCGCCTGCAGCTGCCAGTGCCCCAGCAAAAGACCTAATGCCGATGTCGCCTGCTGTGCGCCGCATCGTGCAGGACTATAACCTGGACCCAAGCTCCATCACCGGCACCGGCAAAGATGGCCGGCTGACCAAGGGCGACGTGATGAGTGCGATCGAATCCGGTTCTGCCCGTACGCTGGACGTTCAGGTTGCCGCGGCTGCTGCTGCACCCGCTGGTCCACGTGAAGAACGCGTGAAGATGACGCGCCTGAGGAAGAAGATCGCAGAGCGCCTCAAGGATGCCCAGAACACGGCTGCGATGCTGACCACTTATAACGAAGTGGACATGTCTGCCGTGATGGCCGCACGGAACAAATACAAGGACCTGTTCGCGCGTAAGCACAACATCAAGCTTGGCTTCATGAGCTTCTTCACCAAGGCTTGCTGCCTTGCGCTCAGAGAAATCCCAGCAGTGAATGCGCAGATTGATGGTGACGAGATCGTTTACCACAATTTTGCTAACGTGGGCGTGGCGGTTTCCAGCCCGAACGGCCTGGTGGTTCCGGTCCTGAAGGACGCGCAGGATATGTCGTTCGCGGACACTGAGCTCGCGATCGCGGGCTTCGGCAAGAAGGCGCGCGACGGCAAGCTGACGATTGAAGACATGCAGGGCGGCACCTTTACCATCTCGAACGGTGGTATCTTCGGCTCGCTGATGTCCAGCCCGATCCTGAATGCGCCGCAATCTGCCATTCTGGGTATGCATAAAATTCAGGAACGTCCGATGGCGGAAAATGGTCAGGTGGTGATTCGGCCGATGATGTATCTGGCGCTTTCCTACGATCACCGCATCATCGACGGTCGCGAGGCCGTGACCTTCCTGGTGCGCGTCAAGGAAGCGCTCGAGGACCCAACCCGCCTGCTGCTGGACATGTAATCCAGCCGGGTTTGTGACGAGTTACATGGGTGGGGCGGAAATCCCACCCATCTTTATGACAAGAGGGACATGACATGTCTGACG
>JBNKYQ010000377.1:0-1829 GCA_050300975.1 Kordiimonas sp. | reverse complement strand
AGCCGCCGCCAATCCTTTTGTTGGTGTGCGGCTGCTTCTCGCCAGAAGCGGCTGCTGTTCCTTGTGGGATCAGCGGCCGCCTTGATTGTCGTAAGGGGCTCCCCGCACGTGTGCGGGGAGAGGGTTAGTTCCGCAGCGTGAGCTGAATGCCGAACCAGCGTGGCTTGCCGAAGAACTGCTGGTTGAAGCCCGCAATGGCACCAAAATCGAACGTATAGACCCGGTAGTCGGTGTTGAAGAGGTTCTTCACGAAACCGGCCACCTCAATGGTGTCGTCGTCATTTCGGTAGGCGATGCGGGCATCCACAAGGGTGTAGGCTTCTTCACGCGACTGCGGGCTGTTGGTGATATCGAAATAGTGCGCGCCCTGGTGGTTGAAGCTTACGTTCCCAGACAGATAGCCTTTGAGGGACGCAACGGGCTTTTCATACTGGATGAAGCCGCTGGCCGTGAATTTCGGTGCCAGAACCGGGCGGCGGTCAGGCAGGAATTCACCGTTCACGGAGACGCCGTCAACGTTGGCATCCAGGAAGCTTGCAGCCAGTTGCATGCTCAGGCCGTCTGTCGGGCGGGCACCAATCTCGATTTCAGCGCCTTTGTAGGTGGCGTCGGAGTTGGTGATCACCTGCGACAGGCCTTGGAATGTCAGCGCCTGGAAGTCTTTATAGTCATAGTAGAAGGCCGCGGCGTTGACCGATACTTTCCCGCCTTCGCTGGACCATTTCACACCGGCTTCATAGGACGTCAGGATTTCCTCGTCATACGGGATCTGGCTGGTCTTGATGCCGTCAGTGGCGTCAGAGAAGCCGGCGTTGAAGCCGCCGCTCTTGAAGCCCCGGCTGACACTTGCATAGAAGAGTGTGTTGTCGTTCGGGGTGAAATCCACGCCGATCTTGCCGGACAGGTTGCTGGCGTCAATGTTGTTCAGATCACCGACCGCGCCCGCATCCAGGTCAGGAATACCGGTTGCGTTGTTGTTGGCGCCCGTGCGGAAGTCCATCCAACTTTGCATGCCAAGAATGCCGCCGAACGCATCGTTCAACAGATATCCGGATGGCATATCGTTAAGATATTCCATGTCCTTGTCTTCGCTGCTGTAGCGCAGGCCGCCTGTCAGCTTGACGGTATCGCTCAGGGCGTACTCGACCTGGCCATAGCCAGAGATGGACTGGGTATTCTGCTCATAGTTCACATCATAGAGAATGGCTGGCAGCAGGGCATCCGGATCAGCTGTCGCGAGCGACGGTGTACCCGCCCCAAGGAGGCCGTCAAAGACCGTTGGGTCGCTGTCCAGGAACTGGGCGAAACCGGCAAACCAGTTCACTGCCAGTTCAAGGTCGCCTTCCACCTTGGAATCGAAGAAATAGGCACCGACTGTCCAGTTGAAGTCGTTATCGCCACCGCTGAGCGTGAGTTCCTCGGTAAAGACCTTGATGTTTGAGGCAAAGGTTGGCTCGATACCGGCATTCGGGCCGACATCGGTGTCCTCTTTGTGCAGCTTTTCGGTTTTGCTGTAGGAAAGGATGTTGGTGACGTCAACATTACCGAATGTATCGGTATAGGTCGCCGAGCCGCCCCAGGATTCGATGTCCAGAACGCCTTCGCGGCTATAGTCGCCCGCGAAATTGTCACCGTCAGTGTCTGCATAACCGTAGATATCGGCGACGCCGTCAGACGCTTCATGCTGATATTGGGGCGCCACCGTGTTTGAGGACGCATAGTTACCTTTGAGGAGCAGGGACCCCGTTTCGCTGAGATCGAAATCCAGCTGGCCGCGCAGGGCATAGCTGTCTGCTTCGTTCGCGTCCTTGCCAATCCGGTTTTCCACA
>JBNKYQ010000376.1:0-1835 GCA_050300975.1 Kordiimonas sp. | reverse complement strand
GTTCGATCAGGGCCCGCATGTGGGTCAGGGATACCTTGTTGTTGGACACGAACGAAAGCGCGCGCTTCACGCGCCTGATCAGGATTGTCGCGCTTTCTGTCGGCTGCATGCCGTCTGACATGCGCTCAAACAGTTTGCAGTTCAGCTTGCGCTCGATCCCCGCGATGGCCTTGGTGATGGCTGGCTGGGTCAGGTTGGCCGCGTCGGCCGCCGCAGACACACTTTGCACTTCAGCCACTTTTATCAGCGCCTGCAAATGCCTTAAATTCAATGTCCAGATAACTGACATGAACTATGTGCCACCCTCATCCTTGTGTTTATCAGGCCTTCGTCAGCCCAAGCAGTTTGGCCGCATTGTCTTTCAAAATAGCCGGCATGACCTCGTCGCGGAAGCCGACCTTCTTCGCAGCCTCGATCCAGGCATCCGGGCGGATAAGCGGAAAGTCCGATCCGAACAGCATTTTATGGCTCAACTGCGTGTTGGCATAACGGATGATCTGCTCAGGGAAATATTTCGGCGACCAGCCGCTGAGGTCAATATAGACATTGGCTTTGTGAAGCGCCATCGACAGGCTTTCATCGGTCCAGGGCCAGCTGGGATGCGCCAGAATAAAGTCGATGTCCGGAAAATCCGCGGCAATTTCATCAACCAGCATAGGCTGGCCGTATTTCAGCTTAACGCCGCCACCGCCCCGAAGGCCTGTTCCCATGCCCGAGTGCCCGGTATGGAAGATGGCCGGCAGGCCATATTCCGCAATCACTTCGTAAATCGGGTAGGCGATGCGGTCGCCCGGATCGCAGTTTTGCATCGGCGGGTGGAACTTGAAGCCCTTGACGCCGTAATGCTCGATCAGGTCGCGGGCTTCCCGCGCGCCCATCTTGCCCTTGTGCGGGTCAATGGAGGCAAAGGGTATAACCACGTCAGAATTGGCACTCGCCAGTTCAGCGATTTCCTCGTTGCGGATTCGCTTCGCCCCAAGCCCTGCTTCGCAGTCCACTGTGAACAGGCAAAAGGCCATATTCTGCTTGCGGTAATAGTCGATGGTTTCCTGCATGGTCGGCCGCTGGCGCGGTGCCTTGAAATAGGCGGAAGCAGCATCGAAAAACTTGCCCATCACTGGGTCTTCGGGGTCCGTGCAGGACACCTCGGCATGAACATGGACATCGATTGCAACTGTTTTTTCGAGGTCGATCACGCGAGATACTCCACCTTATCCATTAGTCTGCAGCCATGCGTCGAAGCTCGTGCTTCAACACCTTGCCAACACCATTGCGCGGCAATTCCTTTATGGCAAGCATCCGTTTCGGCACCTTGTAGCGCGCAAGCTTGCCTTCGAGGAATGCTTCAATGTCTGAAAGCGCCAGTTCATCCGCCTTCGGCACATAGAAAAGGCACCCTACTTCGCCCCAGCGGTCATCCGGCACACCGGCAACCGCCAGCTCTGCAATCCCGGGGTATTTCACCAGCAATGCCTCCACTTCAGCGGGGTAGACATTTTCCCCGCCCGAGATGAACATGTCCTTCTTGCGGTCGGTCACCTTATAGAAGCCGTCCGCGTCCTGTGTCAGGATATCGCCAGTGTGGAACCAGCCATCTTCAGTGAGCGTTGCGGCAAAATCCGCCTCGCGGCGCCAGTAACCACAGGTGATGTTCGGCCCCTTCAGCTGCAGCTCGCCCGCTTCACCGGGCGCCACAAGGTTGCCCTCTGCATCCACCAGCCGTGCCTGCAGGCGCGGCGTAGGGATGCCGACGCAGCCTGCTTTCGCATCAATCAGCTTCCGGTCAAGCGGCATGCCGAAAACGGTGCCCGCCTCGCTCATACCGTAACCATCCA
>JBNKYQ010000375.1:0-1856 GCA_050300975.1 Kordiimonas sp. | reverse complement strand
GCTACCAGGAAATCCTGACAGACCCCTCCTACGCCGGCCAGATCATCACCTTCACATTCCCGCACGTGGGCAATGTGGGCACCAATATAGAAGACATGGAACGCGACACCGCCGCCTCCCGCGGCCTGGTGATCCGCGAGGACATCACCGAGCCCGCCAACTTCCGCGCGCTGAAGCACCTCAGTGACTGGTGCGCAGAGATGAACCTCGTGGGTATCAGCGGCGTCGACACACGGAAGCTGACCCGCCACATCCGCAAGCACGGCGCGCCGAATGGTGTGATCGCCTATAATAAGGACGGCCAGTTCGATATCCCGGCGCTTCTGAAGAAGGCGCAGGACTGGCCCGGCCTTGAAGGCATGGACCTGGCCAAGGACGTATCCTGCAAGGAAAACCGCGAATGGACCGGCGCGCGCTGGACCATCGCTGACGGTTACGCCGAGCAGACAAACCCAACCGCCCATGTGGTAGCAGTTGATTACGGCGCCAAGGACAACATCCTGCGCTGCCTGGCAGCCACCGGCGCGCGTGTGACGGTCGTACCCGCCACCGCAAGCTTCGATGAGATCATGGCGCTCAAGCCGGATGGGATTTTCCTCTCGAACGGCCCGGGCGATCCGGCCGCGACGGGTGAGTATGCCCTGCCGGTGATCCATAAGCTGATCGAGACCGGCCTGCCGATCTTCGGCATCTGCCTTGGCCACCAGCTGCTGGCGCTCGCCTTCGGCGGCAAGACCTACAAGATGCACCAGGGCCACAGGGGCGCGAACCACCCAGTTCAGGACCTGCGCTCCGGCAAGGTTGAGATCACCAGCATGAACCACGGCTTCTCGGTTGATGGCGACAGCCTGCCTGCGAACGTGAAAATCAGCCACATCAGCCTGTTTGACCGCACGGTGTGCGGCATCGAGGCAACGGACAAGCCGATCTTTTCGGTGCAGCAGCACCCGGAAGCATCGCCCGGCCCGCAGGACAGCTTCTACCTGTTCGAACAATTCATGGACATGATCCAAAAACACAAAAACGCCGCGTAAGCCAAGGGACCTGACAATGCCAAAAAGAACCGACATCAAAAGCATTCTGATCATCGGCGCGGGCCCCATCGTGATCGGGCAGGCGTGTGAGTTTGACTATTCGGGCACCCAGGCCTGCAAGGCGCTTCGGGAAGAAGGTTACCGGGTGATCCTGGTGAATTCTAACCCGGCCACCATCATGACCGACCCCGAGGTTGCCGACGCAACCTACGTGGAGCCGATCACGCCAGAGGTTGTTGCCAAGATTATTGAGAAAGAGCGCCCCGACGCGCTGCTGCCCACCATGGGCGGGCAAACGGGCCTCAACACCGGCCTCGCACTGGCGCAGAACGGCACGCTTGAAAAATACGGCGTGCAGCTGATCGGCGCCTCCGAAGACGCAATCGACAAAGCGGAAGACCGCAGCCGCTTCAACAAGGCGATGGAAAAGATCGGCCTTGAGGTTTGCCGCGGCCGCACGGCCCACACGCTTGAAGAAGCCATTGAGGTGATGGATGAGATCACCGGCCTGCCAGCGATCATCCGCCCTTCCTTCACTATGGGCGGCACCGGCGGCGGCGTGGCCTACAATAAGGAAGAGTTCGAAGCCATCGTCAAGGCGGGCCTTGATGCCTCCCCCACCAACGAGGTGCTGGTGGAAGAAAGCATCCTGGGCTGGAAAGAATATGAGATGGAGGTCGTTCGCGACAAGAACGACAATTGCATCATCGTCTGCTCCATTGAGAACGTGGACCCGATGGGTGTCCACACCGGCGACAGCATCACCATTGCGCCAGCTCTGACCCTGACCGACAAGGAATATCAGGTCATGCGGAACGCGTC
>JBNKYQ010000374.1:0-1876 GCA_050300975.1 Kordiimonas sp. | reverse complement strand
GTCACGCTCGCGAGCGCGCCGCTAGGACGCAGCAGCCAGCCAGCAACAGCAGGTCCTTCAGAAGAAACTGCCCGCTAGAGGCCATGTAGGGAAAGCCACCCATGGTGCTGTTCCAGGTGGATGCGAAAGTCACCATGAAGCTGAGGGTGACAATGAAAGTGCCTGCTGCAAGCGCAAGTCCAGCCATGTAGGCCTGCCGGTTCCACCAGTAGCCGGTCAGCAGCGCCACGGTCACCAGTTCAATCACGCCAATCACATAGGACGCCTGCATGGTACCAAAGTAGAGCGGCAGCCACCAGCTGAACACAGGGCTGGTCTTGAGAAGCGGGGCGATGCCGTCGGCTTCCACCTGGGTGAATTTCATGCCGCCGATCCAGCCGAGAACGACCATCAGGCCGATGAGCATGACAAGCTTGCTGTGGCGGTGCCCCAGACACCAAAGCGCCAAGCCACCAATGGTGATATATTTCAGCAGCCCTTGGCCAGCCCCAATGGCAGGGAAGCCGCCGAGCGAGCCAATCCACACGGGGTTGGTCAGCAGGAGGCTGAGGCTCGCGGCACTCCACAGCAGCACAAAGCCGTAGGCATATCGTTTGATGCGTTCCGGCACGGAATGCAGAACGATCAACAGGCCTGAAAGCGCCTGCAGCGCGCCCAGCGTCCACATGATCCAGTGTTTGTTTTCCTGAAGGCCCGACAGGAACATATGGCCCTTGAGCCAGCGGTCGACCGTATCCACACTGGCGCCCGAGATATTCATCAGGCCGAACCATATCAGCACGCCTGCAAGGGACAGGGTCACAAACAGGTCGGTGAATTGCGCACCAGGGCGCAGGCGGTCAAATAGTGCGGTCATGGTTTCAGGCTCCCCTCACGTTGTCTGCAGTAAGCAGAATGTAGGGAAGGGCGTCAAGCCGCGCTTTCGCCCATAACAGCTTCTTGAGCTTCCGTGAAGGCTTCCTCGGCCATCACCCAGGCTTCTTCGGCGTCCTCAATCTGGGCAGCAAGCTCAGCGGCCATGATCGACAGTTTGGCGACCTTTTCTTCCTGGCCGGGCTCATAAAGGCGTGGGTCGGCGAGGCGGTTATCCACCTTTTCCTTGTCCGCGAGGAGCTTTTCAAGGGTTTCTTCGGCCTTCTCAACCTTGCGGCGGTATGGCGCCAGCTGGCGGCGCAGTTCGGCAGCATTCTGCCGGGCGGCCTTTTTCTGGTTATCCACTTTTGGACCGCGCTTTTCAGAGCGCTCACCAGATCGTTCTTTGAGCAGATGCTGCTTATAGTCTTCAAGATCGCCTTCAAAGCGCTTCACATCGCCTTTTTCAACGATCCACAGCCGGTCGACACAGGCCTCCACCAGGTGGCGGTCGTGGCTGATGAGAAGCACCGCACCGTCATAATCATTGACGGCGTGGATCAGCGCCTCTCGGCTGTCCACATCCAGGTGGTTCGTGGGCTCATCGAGAATCAGCAATTGCGGGGCATGGAAGGTGGCCAGCGCGAACATCAGCCGGGCCTTTTCGCCGCCCGAAAGCGACTCCACCGGCCGGTCGGCTTTTTCAATGCCAAACCCGAAAGACCCAAGCCGCGCGCGGACCTTAGCCTCGATGGTATCTGGCATCAGTTTGGCGAGATGGTCATAGGGGCTGGCCTTGGGCATCAGCTCATCAAGCTGGTGCTGGGCGAAATAGCCAATATTGATACGGCGATCCCGTGTTATGTCTCCCTGCCCGCTGGTGATCTCGCCTGCGATCAGCTTGATGAGCGTTGACTTGCCAGCGCCATTGGGCCCGACCAGGCCAAAGATTTCATTCTCATCAACACCAAAACTCACGTTTTTAACCGCTTCAACTTTTTTGTAATTTTTATATAAGTTTTTT
>JBNKYQ010000373.1:0-1929 GCA_050300975.1 Kordiimonas sp. | reverse complement strand
GCCGGTAAAGCCCATCTTCATGCGGATGATACGGCCGATGACCACGCGGGAGAGCGTGGCGCACTGCTTGGGGTCTATATCCGTGTATTTGATGTGGGCTGTCATGCCGAAAGGCGCGTCAGCCATGGCTTTGAACGGCAGGAAGTCGCTGTCGTCCATTTCTTCAACCGTGGCATCCACCACCGGCAGCTCCAGATGGCTGTCAGCTGTTGCCCTACCGTGGCCCGGCAAGTGTTTGATTACCGGCAGCACGCCGCCTTCCATCAGGGCGTCCACAACAATACGGCCCATAGCGGTCACAAGTGATGGATCGTTTGAAAAAGCGCGGTCGCCCACGATGGGGTCGGCCCAGTCGTTCATCACGTCAAGCACCGGCAGGCAATCCACATTGATGCCTACACGGCGAAGGTCATCCGCAATTAGGCGCACATTCAGGCGAAGCGCGCTGGCCGCAAGCGTTGGGTCCTTCTTGGACATCTCACCGAAGGTGGCCATGGCGGGGTACTTGCGCCAGTAAGGCTCCGACAGGCGCTGCACGCGCCCGCCTTCCTGGTCCACCAGAATTGGCACCTTATGGCGCCCTACGGCCAGCTTCAGGTCCTTGATCAGGGCTGAAAGCTGATCAGGGTCTTCCACATTCCGCTTGAACATGATGAACCCGGCGGGTTTCACCTTGCCGAAAAATGCCCGCTCTTCTGCTGTGAGCGACGGGCCGGAGCAGCCGAAAATTGCTGGGATCATCAAAATACTCTTTTACGGATTAACGACGATGCAGGCCTGCTGCTGGGCGCGCAGGCCCAGGCAAACCTCGTCGGCCGCGGCGCGGCTTTCAAGCGGCCCTACCCGCAGGCGGTAAAGCGTGCGGTCACCAGTGCGGACAGATTCGTAAACCGGCGACAGGCCTTCAAGCACGGCGCGGTGCTTGCCGCGAATGGTGCGCCAGGCCGTGGCCGCAGATTCCTCTGACCCATAAGCCCCCAACTGCACCTTGAAGGCACCAGCAGGTACCGCAGGTTCCTCTGCTGGCTGCTCGGCCACTGGTTCCGGCTTCACGGCTGCTGCGGCAGCCTGTTTGATCTCTTCTGCTACCTCTTGCGCGCGCGCCTCGGCTTCCGTCGCAATGCGGGCTTCATCTTCCGCGTGGCTATCGTCGGCCATTGGTTCGGGGTCCGCCGGCAATTCCTTCAGTGGTTCTTCCGGCTGGTCAGCGAGTTGCAGGCTGTCACTGGCCGCGCCCTGGTCGAACACCTGCTTGTCCTGGTTCGGCACATCCATGCCGCCTGGCTCCGCAGGCTTGGTCTTGATCGGGGTCGCTTCGGCCACCACATGACGCGGTGGACCGTCAGGCGAGCTGTCGTAAAGATAGAGAAGCACAAGCACAAACAGCACAACCACGGTGGTCGCAGCCGCGGCCGTGATCACCAGCGTCTTCCTGCCTTCAAAGAAGCCTTTCGCTTCCTCTTCCTCAGGGACGGGTTGAAGCCATGGTGGGATATCCTTGTCGGCTCCCGCGCCTGCTTGTTCTTTCTCGGTCATTTACCGCATTTCCTCCATTGGCGTTACGCCCAGCACACCGAGGCCGCTGGCAATCACCAGCGCCACGGCGCGCACCAGCGCCAAACGCGCTTTGGTCAGCGCTTCGTTGCCGTCTATGATAAAGCGCAAGTCAGGATTGTCATTCCCCTTATTCCAGAATGTATGGAATTCGGAGGCCAGATCATACAGGAAAAACGCGATACGGTGAGGTTCGTGCGCTTCTGCAGCGCTTTCCACCATGCGTGGCCAGGCGGCACACTGCTTGATCATGGCAATCTCGTTTTCGTCCGCCAGCAGGCTGAGGTCTGCGTTCATCAGGCTGGTGTCAGACGCATCCAGGCTCGCGAATGCTGCCTGTGCCTTCGCTTTCACCGAACATGCGCGGGCGTGGGC
>JBNKYQ010000372.1:0-1941 GCA_050300975.1 Kordiimonas sp. | reverse complement strand
AACTCGGCGACGTCGTCGAGGACCGCTCGGCCGAGTCGCCCTTCGAGGTCGCCGCCACGGCGCTGCTCCCCGAGGAGATCGCCCGCCTGCTCGCCCCGCTCGGCCCGGGCAATCAACTTCTCCCCGATCACGGAACTGAGCACAATGATCGCCAGAAGGTCGTGGAAAAAGTCAAACGTTGCGATATTCACCGTAAGGCCGCCGGCGGCATACCCCACCAATGAGAGTTGGCAGGCGGCGCATAAGTCCCCCAGCCACTTGGTCTCGTCATAGGCCCTGTATCGCTTGGCGGCCGAACCACCTGCATACCAGCCTGTGAACAAGATGGTCAGCCAAAGCACCAGGCCCGTATATCCGTGCTCGCCCAGCACCTCGAAATAGATCGAGTGCGGCGCACGGGCCCTTTCGCCCGGTGTCATGTAAAGTTCCCGCGCACGCTGAACGTAGAAAACGTCAAAACCACCGCCTTCGATCGGATTGTCATCCGCCAGGTTTGACGAGAATTTCCACATGACCACGCGGCCCCGGAAGCTGTCGTCCTCTGTAGTTTTTTCCGTACTTTCTATCCTATTCTTCCAGCTGTCCGGGGCGAATTGATACCCACCCGCCGCCAGCGCAAGCATGACAAAGATGGCCGTGAATTTCCGTTTTGTTTTCATCAGCATCATGAAAGACACGGCCGCCAGCGCCGCAAAGCCGCCGCGCGACTGGGTTCCCACCACCGAAATGGCGAAACACAAGGCAAGTCCAAGCGCCGGCCACTTCATGTATGGTCTGGGCGGGTGTTGGAAGAAATAGATGGCTAGCGGCAAAGACATGGCCATGGCAACAGCCAGCTGGTGGTTGTCCCCCATCATGCCGCCCGCGCCTTCCACCCGGCCACCGCCGCCGGTGGCAATGGTATATAGACCGCCCTTGAAGCCAATGAACGCCATCGACATCATCAGGACATACAGAATGCCCTTCAGCCGGTTCGGCGACTGCATAGTCATCATGGCCACAAAGGTGAACAGCAGAACCTTGAACAGGTGGACAAACTTTTCGATGGCATTGCCCGGATCAAAGGCCGCGATGGTGGTGATGATAATCCAGATCAGATAAATGATCAGAAGCGTGACAAGGGGATGTGAAGGCAGGGATTTTTTTCTGCCATCCATCACCAGCCCCGCCATGGTGGCGAGCGCGACATAATCGAGAAACCCGAATTGTTGGGCAAATCCGTAGGTATAGGCGTGCGGATTCATGTGCGACAGCCAGAACCACAGCAAAATACCGACCACAGGGCGGAAAAAGGCAACGGGAAGCCACCCCAAAACAATCAATGCAACAACAATGTCACGCACGGCCTGAACCTTCTCCTGCCCTCTTTGGACCTCGGCGCATTGTGGCCTGTCAGCCACCAAGGTGCAAGCGCGGACTAACCCTTTCGCTTGACACACCTTTTCGCCGACATAGCATGAAGCAGAAAGATCAGGAGATGCACCATGCGCCCCATCAAAATTCTAATGGCCCTTATCACCCTTGCGGTCATCACTGCCACAGGCACCATCGCCCAGGACGCGGTGGCGCCCGAACCCATGGCGCCCGTTGCCGATATGGTGATCTGGGGCGGCCCCATCTACACGGCCGACGACGCCAACCCTACGGCTGAAGCCGTTGCCATCAAGGATGGCGTGTTCATCCATGTGGGCTCGCGCGCGGACGCCGAAGCGCTCGTGGGCGACACGACAACCGTGCTGTCGCTTGACGGCGCCGCGCTTTACCCGGGCTTCGTGGATGCGCACGCGCACCTGCACGGCATCGGCGAGCGCGAGCTGACCCTGAACCTTGAGGGAATCAATACGCTCGAAGACGTGAAGAAAGCCGTTGCTGACTGGCGCCTGAAGGAACAACCCGGCCTTCTGGTGGGACGCGGCTGGATCGAGACCCACTGGCCGGAAA
>JBNKYQ010000371.1:0-1945 GCA_050300975.1 Kordiimonas sp. | reverse complement strand
GGTTCGGGCACCAAGCTGGCGATGGAATGCGCCATCGGGCTTAGTGAAGCAGTGCTGGAAAACGCGGGCGACGTGCCTGCAGTGATGGCCGCCTATGAAGAAAAGCGCCGCACGCCGGTGGAGATTATCCAGCATGCGGCAGACGTATCCCTAAGGTGGTTCGAAAACATGCCGCGCCACTGGAAGCTGCGGCGCTATGAGTTCGCCTTCTCGCTGATGAGCCGGTCGAAAAGCATCACCTGGGACAATGTGGGCCTTCGGGACCCTGAGTTCCTCGCGCGAGTCGAAGACGAATATTACGCCAGCTTGCCCGCGGTCGCGCGGCCCAAGGCAGGCAAACGCCCCACGCCGATGTTCACGCCTTACACGCTTCGCGGCATGACGCTCAGTAACCGGGTGGTGGTGGCGCCGATGGCGCAATATTCAGCCCATGACGGCATGGCCACGGACTGGCACAGGGTGCACTATGGCGCGCGGGGCGTGGGCGGTGCTGGCCTCGTGTTCACCGAGATGACCTGCCCCGCGCCCGACGCGCGCATCACCGATCATTGCCCCGGCATCTGGAACGACGCCCAGGAACGCGCCTGGAAAGACATCGTCGATTTCATTCACGAAAATTCGGGCGCCAAGGTGTGCATGCAGCTGGGGCACGCGGGCAGGAAGGGATCAACAAAGCACCCCAAGCATGGTTCCGACCTGCCGAAGGACGAGGACAACTGGCCACTCGTCAGCGCGTCCGCCATCCCCTACAAGGAGGGCGTGAATGCGGTACCGGAAGCGCTGGACCGCACCGGCATGGACCGGGTGCGGGATGAGTTCGTTCAGGCCACCGAACGCGCCGCCCGAGCCGGCTTCGACATGATCGAGCTGCACGGCGCCCACGGCTATCTGATCGCGAGCTTCCTGTCGCCGCTGACCAACACCCGCACGGATGAATATGGCGGGTCGGCGGAGAATCGCGCGCGGTATCCGGTCGAAATATTCAAGGCCATGCGCGCCGCCTGGCCTGAAGATAGGCCGATGTCCGTGCGCCTGTCGGCGTGGGACTGGGCTGAGGGCGGCATGAACTGGGACGACCTGAAAGTCATCTCACAAGCGTTCAAAGATGCGGGCGCCGACCTGATTGACGTATCCTCGGGCCAGACCGTGCCGCACCAGAAGCCGGTTTACGGCCGCATGTACCAGGTGCCGTTCTCTGAGTTCATCAGGAATGAGCTGGACGTGCCCACCATGACTGTCGGCGCCATCACCCAACCTGAACAGATCAACATGATCCTGGGCGCGGGCCGGGCCGACCTTGTGGCGCTCGCCCGCCCGCACCTGAATGACCCTGCCTTCACCCGGGCCGCGGCCGCGCACTATGGCGTCACCGACCCGCACTGGCCGATCCAGTATTCGACCGGCGTTGGCCAGATGCTTCGGGAGGCGGAAAAAGAGAATGAAAAGGCGCGGGAGACGGCGCTCAAACTGCGCCCTGCCCGGCGACATTATGTGAAGGCCAAGTAAAGGCTTGTATGACCTGACAAATCCCTTAAACAATAGGGCTTGTGATGGCGTCCTGTTGTCGCCCCAAGGCCAAATACCGCCCCAAGGAATGAGATGGTCATGAAAGTTCTTGTTACCGGTGCCGCCGGCTTTATCGGCAGCCATGTGAGCCTTTCCCTTCTGGCGCGCGGCGATCAGGTCGTCGGGCTTGATAACCTTAATGACTATTATGACGTCAGCCTAAAGGAAGCGCGGCTGGCACGGGTCCGGGAAGCTGGCGGTGGCCGCTTCACATTCAAGAAGATGAACCTTGAAGACCGTGACGGCATGGCTGCCCTGTTCGCTGCTGAGAAGTTCGACGGCGTGATCAACCTGGCAGACTATCCGAATCCGTTCTTCAGCGAACGGTCGGCGATCAAGCTGGCGTTTGCCGACACGGGCGACATCATGCGGGAACGCC
>JBNKYQ010000370.1:0-1963 GCA_050300975.1 Kordiimonas sp. | reverse complement strand
AAGGCGCGCATATATCAGGTCCATATGATAGGGCATTTCGCCGAACCACACGATGTCTGGCCTCAGCGCCGGGGCGGCCCCGCAGCTTGGGCAGGGCGTGGACTGCGTGCAGTCGGTTTTCCATTCATGGCGCAAGTCGCAGTGCACGCAGCGCACGCGGCACAGTTCGCCGTGCATATGGATGACGCCCTCGGCCCCGCCGCGCTCATGCAGGTTGTCCACATTCTGGGTCACGACCGTCACGCGCCCATCAAGCTCGCGTTGCAGGCGGGCGATGGCCTTGTGGGCATTGTTGGGGTCAACCGTCGGCAATTGCGCGCGCCTGAGGTTATAGAAACGCTGCACCAGCTTGGGGTCGCGCGCGAAGGCTTCGGGCGTGGCGACATCCTCCACCCGGTGTTCTTCCCACAGGCCGTCATTGTCGCGGAAGGTGCGCACGCCGGATTCGGCGGAAACCCCCGCGCCGGTCAGAATGACGATATCCCTGTATGGCCCCATGCGCTCTTTCTCTCCCCGTCAAGATACGCTACTGGTTGATCAGCATACTTATAGGCAAAAGCGGCGCAGGAGCAAATCCAGATGGTGAAAGTTTTGTTTGTTTGCATGGGGAACATCTGCCGGTCGCCGATGGCGGAAGGCGCGTTCCGGGCCGCCGTTGACGCAGCGGGCCTCAGTGGCCGCATCGAGATCGATAGCGCCGGCACCATCAGCTATCATGCAGGCAACCCGCCGGACCGTCGCGCCCAGGCCACCGCAAAGAAAAACGGCATTGATATATCCCGCCAGCGCGCGCGTCAGGTGCGTGATGATGACTTTCACACCTTCGACCATATTCTGGTGATGGACCATGACAACCTTCAGAACCTGATGGGCCGCGCAGCACCTGAGCACCAGGACCGGATCGAACTGTTCATGAGCTACGCACCCGACCACCCATATGAAGAGATGCCAGACCCATATTATGGCGAAGTGAACCAGTTCGACCTGTGCTTCGAGGCCGCTACGGAAGCGGCTGAAGGGCTGCTGGCCGCCATCAAGGCACGGCACCTGTAGGCGCACCATGGCATCCCCGCTGGCCCAGAAACTCGCGAAAGCGCTCGGCAGCCCGGTGACAGGGTCAAGGCCCATGCGCGGCGGCGACATTGCCGACGTATCCTGCCTCACGCTGAAGGACGGCCGCAAGGTGGTGGCCAAACGCCCGCGCGCGGACCAGGGCGACACCACCAAGATTGAAGCCATGATGCTGAAGCATCTTCGCCAGGCCAGCGACCTGCCGGTGCCGGATGTGCTGTTCCAGGAAGCCGGCATATTGGTGATCAGCCATATCGAACATAAGGGCATAACCAACCCCCGCGCGGCGGCTGAGGACGTAGCGAAGCATGTGGCGGCAATGCACAGGGTGATGAGTACTGACAAGAAGCCATACGGCTTCAAGGCGGACACGGTGATCGGGCCGCTGCCGCAGAAGAATACGCCAAGCGCTGACTGGGTCAGTTTCTACCGCGACAATCGCCTTTTGGCCATGGCACGGTCCTGCCTGAATACCAGCCGTATCGATGCGGCTTTCATGAACAGACTTGAGGCGCTGGCGGCAAAGCTGCCGGAGCTGATCCCCGCCAACCCGGGCGCCAGCTTGCTACACGGTGACCTGTGGGCCGGTAACATGCTGATTGACGGCGACCATGCGGCAAGCTTTATCGACCCCGCCATAAGCTATGGCCACCGGGAGATGGACCTGGCCTTCATTGGGCTGATGGGTGGGCTGGACCCGGCCTTCCTTGACGCCTACCACGCGCACTTTGCGGTCGACCCAGGCTTTAGGGAAGAACGCGCAGCGCTCTACCAGCTATGGCCCTTACTTGTGCATGTGCGGCTGTTCGGCGGCGGTTATGTGCACCAAGTGGCTGGCATCCTGGACCGCTTCGGCGCTTAGGCTTCCTGTGGGCCCGCCACGCCGTCTTCC
>JBNKYQ010000369.1:0-1983 GCA_050300975.1 Kordiimonas sp. | reverse complement strand
AAGCCCGGGCACAGTGCGTTAACGCGGATGCCGTAGCGCTGCCACTCGATCGCCATGGCCTTCGTCATCTGCACCACACCTGCCTTGCTGGTGGAATAGCTCAGGTGCTGGTTGGTCACGCCCAGCCCCAGAATGGATGCCGTGTTGATGATGCTGCCCTTCAAGCCGGCGCTGATCATATGCTTGGCGGCTGTTTTGCCAACACGCCACATGCCCTTGAGGTTGGTATCCAGCATGTGGTCCCACTGCTCTTCGGTTTCCTCAAGCGCGCGCACCTGGTGGCCAACGCCAGCGTTCGCGCAAACAACCGTTGGCGTGCCCAGCTGGTCTTCGGCATCCGTGAATGCAGCCTCAACGCTTGCAGTGTCCTTCACGTCCATCGACAGCGCCAGAGTGCGACGACCTGTCTCTGCGGCGATATCCTTGGCCAAATCCTCGATCCGGTCCAGCCGGCGGGCGCAAAGCACCACATCGGCACCGGCGCGGGCGAGCGCTCGGGCGAACTCGGCCCCAATGCCAGAGGACGCACCGGCCACCAGGGCAACCTGGCCTTCAAGACTGAAAAGGTCGCTTAAATAATCGTTACTCATTAGTCTCTCCTTTAGCCCGCGTTTTCACGGTCATAGTCGGCGAAGCTTTTGCCAGCTTCGGCCAGTTCCTTCAGGAGCGGTGCGGGCTGCCACCAGCGCGGACCGAATTTCTCCTGGAATTCCATGATCTTGGCATAGACATTCTTGAGCCCGATGGTGTCAGCATAATGCATGGGTCCGCCGCGGTAGCGCGGGTAACCATAACCGTTCACATAGACCACATCGATGTCGCTGGCGCGGTAGGCCTTGCCCTCGCCCAGGATTTTCGCGCCTTCATTGATCAGCGCCATCATGCAGCGTTCAACAATATCCTCCGCCGGGATCGACTTGCGTTCAATCCCCAGCTTGGCGCTTTCTTCCTCGATGATGGCCATCACTTCAGGGTCAGGCTGCGGCGTGCGGTCGCCTTCGGCGTACTTATAGATGCCCTTGCCAACCTTCAGGCCCTTGCGGCCCTGCTCCACCAGGCGGTCTACCCAGTCATAGGCTTTGGTCTCGTAATTCTCCCGGCCCATGCCCTGGCGGTTCAGGTAACCGATATCAACGCCCGCCATATCAGACATGGTCATCGGGCCCATCGGCATGCCAAAGTTATAGAGCGCGGCGTCAACTTCCTCAGGCTTGGCGCCTTCAATGACCGCGAGCGATGCTTCCCGCCCGTAGGGCGACAGCATGCGGTTGCCGATAAAGCCGTGACAAACGCCTGCTACCACGCCCACCTTGCGGATGGTTTTTGCCAAATCCACGCAGGTGGCCAGCACGTCGTCGGCTGTTTTCTCGGCGCGCACGATCTCCAGAAGCCGCATTACGTTCGCGGGCGAGAAGAAGTGCAGGCCCAGAACGTCCTCAGGGCGTTTGGTGATGGCTGCGATCTCATCCACATCAAGGTAGGACGTGTTGCTGGCCAGGATCGCGCCCGGTTTGGCCACGCGGTCAAGCTCGGTGAACACCTTCTTCTTGATGTCCATGGTCTCGAACACGGCCTCAATGATCAGGTCACAGTCGCTGAGGTCATCATAATTGAGCGTACCGGTGAACTGGCCCATCAGGCCTTCAACCTGTTCAGCCGTCAGCTTGCCTTTGGCCGCTGACCGCTCATAGTTCTTGCGCACAACGCCGAGGCCGCGATCAAGCGCTTCCTGCTGCACTTCAAGAATGGTCACCGGGATGCCCACGTTGGCGAAGTTCATGGCGATGCCGCCGCCCATCGTGCCGGCACCGAGCACGCCGACCCGCCCGATGTCGACGGTCGGTGTGTCCTTCGGGACGTCGGGGATCTTGTTCGCGGCGCGCTCGGCGAAGAAGTAGTAGCGCTGGGCCGCCGACTGCGGGCCGTTCATCAGCTCGAGGAACAGCCGCCGCTCGACCTGGAGGCCCTCCTCGAAGGGCAGCT
>JBNKYQ010000368.1:0-2026 GCA_050300975.1 Kordiimonas sp. | reverse complement strand
AACTGCATCAGGTAAGCGTAATGATCACCAGCCATGGGCGGCGGGTCATCCATATCATCCGGCAACTGCACCCGGAAAATATTATTCTGGCCCTCCTGCTCTTCAAGGAAAGCAATGAGGGGGGCCGCTTGGTCCCGCCGCATGGGTGGGTACACAAGCGTCATCTCGTAATATTGCCCGCCATATTTGCGGCTCACGATCTTGCCGCTGACGGCCATGCTCGTTTGCGTGCGGTATTTAGACCGAATGCGGTAGGACACCGGCTTCGGTGAAGTGGGCAGGTAAAGGCTGGGCATACATGCGTCCTTGAAGTCGGGATTTGGGGTTAGTCGAACGGCGCGGCGAGGGCGTGGTCGGCGAAAATGTCGCGGATCATGCTTTCCAGGGCGCCGCGGTTCTTCTCAACACTATCGGCAGGCGCGTTGCCGTTGATGGTCAGGTTGACGCTGGGGCTGTTGGTGACAGAGTTTTCGTGGGAATTCACGGTGGTCTGCGCGCCCTTCAGGTAGGTTGAAAGATCTCGGTTCAGGCGCTTGTCCACCACCCGCTCGCCCTTCTCAAGAAGGTAGGTGCCGGTGCTGGGGACCTTGTCGAGGCCGTCATGGGCCTGGCCCTTGATGGCCGCAATCTGCTGAGCGCCTGTCGCTGCCACAAGCGCAGCCTGCGCAATATTGAGCGGCCACGGCGGGCCATTTGGCGGGCCGGAAAAGGCAGATGAAATCCCTTTCGCGGTGTCTATCACCACGGCTGCGATAGATGCGGCCTTGTGAACTGCCGCGAGCTTCTTCAACCCCGCGACCGAGTTGGCAAGTTTGGAAGCCCAGACCTTCTTGTCGCTGTCGATCCGCTTCTGGTCTTCTTCCTGCTGGGTTTGCGTGCGCTTCTTCTCGCCAGCTTCCAGGTCTTCGCCTGCGCCGTTCGTATCACCCGTCTTGCCGGCGGCTTCGTCTTTACTGCCTCCAAACATATTGCTGAACCCATCGCCAAGCTCCGCGAACAAGGCCGTAAGCACATCAACACCCGTGGTCGGGACTGAACTATCCTTAAAGAGCGACGCAAAGGACGGACCACCGCCTCCATCGCCGCCACTCCTAGAAGGGCCCGAGCTGCTTCCACTGCCGGACTGAGTGACGGTGGCAATCGACTGCCCCAGGGTTGCCAGCGACTGTCCAGCTTGCCCCAGCGGCTGCCCAAGCGCCGCCAGTTGACCAGCAAGCGCGGACGTTTGCCCGGTTTCATTTTCTGTCATGATTGATTACACCTTTTTGCAAGCGCGAGCAGGCGCCCCCGCGTCATGGGTTCTGGCCCACTGGCACGGGCCGCACCCGTATCCGGATTGATGCCATGGGCCCGTTGCCAGCCCCGCAGCCTGAGCTTCAGTTCGGGCAGGGTCTGCCGACAGGTCTGGCCCGGCGATTGGCCCAGCATGGCGCCAAGCTCAAACAAGCCGGACCAGTCAATTGAGGTCTCTATTCCGTCCTGCCCGCTACCTGCTTTCCCACGCTGCCGGGCCCTTCACCCTGCTCCTTGTCGGGCCGGAGGGTGGCCTCAAGGCAGCTGGAGATGGCTGAAGCCGCTTCGGCCAGGCCCGCCAACACCAGCTTTTCCGCAGCTTTACGGCAGGCGGCATCATCACCAAAATCACCGCCCGTCATGGCAAGATAAAGGGCCGCCATATCCTTCAGGCGAAACTCCGGCAACCGGGTTGAAAGGAAGGGCACCAGGCCCATGCCAAAATGGTCCTCAAGGTCCATCATGGTGCCGATATCAAGGCGCAGGCGCACAGTTCGTGCACCCACGCGGAGGCTGGCCTCGCCACACAGTTTCTTCGCCATGGCTTAGGCTTGGGTGAAGGTCACGTGGCCCGCGCTTTCAAGCTGGATGCTGTATGTCACCGCATCCTCGCGCGCGCCGGTCATGGAAAGCGTGGTGATGGCAAACGGGCCGACTCTCCATCGCTCCTCGGTGAGAATATGCCTCGTTCCGATAGTCGGTGATCGAGAGAGCATAGTGTGTGGAGATCGAG
>JBNKYQ010000367.1:0-2040 GCA_050300975.1 Kordiimonas sp. | reverse complement strand
TGGCCCGCGTCAATCTGCAGGTTGATCGTGTCGGCCTTCGCCTTGTCGGCGTCATGGCTGCCGTATACGAAGAACCGCCCGGCTTCCACCGGTGCCAGCAGCTTCTGGCTTTCACTGACCCAGTCCTTGTCTTCAACCGGGGCAAGCTCATGCGGCCAGTCGCCAAGGCCCATGCGCGAGAGGACTGCAGTCAGGAACTCGCTGTCCGGCTGCGTTGGAAAGAAGATTTCTACGCGCCAGTTGGCGTCGCCCGGCTGCTCGAAATAGGACAGGGTGGGTGGGAAGTCGCCGCGCTCGTCCGCGACCAGTTCAAGGGTTGCTTCCAGTTCGCGGGCACGCGCTTCGGGCAGTTCGCCGTTCAGGCACCAGATATCACTCATAATTGTCTCCTCAGGCGCGGGTCACGAACGTGTCGACCACGCGCTTGGCGCCAGCTTTGTCGAATTCGACCAAGAGCTTGTTGCCCTCAACATCCTCGATCATGCCGTAGCCGAATTTGTCATGAAAAACCCGTTCGCCGATTGCGAAATCGCTGATGGGCGCTGGGGCTTTCTTCTTTTTGGGCCGTGTGGGCTTCATGGTAATGGTTGGGGGCGCGCTGCGGCGCGGCGTCTGGTCAAACGCCTTCTGTTCCTGACGCCAGCTTTGTGCCCGCTGCCAACCGGGGCCATACTTATCACCGCCGGAGGTGAAATAGCCCTCATCGGAAAAGTCATCGCCCCAGCCGCGGCTTTGGCGCTGATTGCCGTATAGGCCCTGGTTTGATTCCATCTCGATATGGTCGCCTGGCAGTTCGTCAATGAAGCGGCTAGGCAGGCTTGACTGCCACTGGCCGAACACCTGCCGGTTGCCGGCGAAATAGACGTTGGCCTTTTTCTTGGCCCGTGTGATGCCCACGTACGCGAGGCGGCGCTCTTCCTCGAGCCCCTTGACGCCGGTCTCGTCCAGTGCCCGCTGGTTCGGGAACAGGCCTTCCTCCCAGCCGGGCAGAAAGACGGTATCGAACTCAAGGCCCTTGGCGCCGTGGAGCGTCATCAACGATACCTTCTCGCGGGTGTCGTTGTTGTCATTTTCCATCACCAGCGCGATATGCTCCAGATAGCCGCCCAGGTTCTCGAACTCGCCCATGGCGGAGACCATTTCCTTGACGTTCTCAAGCTTGCCCGGTGCGTCTGGCGACTTGTCGTTCTGCCACATCTCCATATAGCCGGATTCCTCGAGCACGATTTCAGCCACTTCCACATGACTGTGGGTGTGCAGCATGGCGCGCCAACGGTCGAAGTCATCCATCAGGGAAGAAAGCTTGTTGCGCGCGGCAGGCCGAAGGATATCCATGCCGCCAATCATGCGCGCTGCATAAGGCAGCGACACTCCGTGTGACTGCGCCAGCCCATGCACCTTCTGGATGCTGGCTGTCCCCAGGCCGCGCTTGGGCACATTGACGATGCGTTCGAACGCCAGTGCGTCATCCGGTTGTGCGATCACGCGCAGGTAGGCCATCACATCGCGGATTTCGGCGCGTTCATAGAAGCGCGGGCCACCCACGACGCGGTAGGGCACACCAAGGGTGATCAGCCGTTCCTCAAACTCCCGCATCTGGAAGCCTGTGCGAACCAGGATCGCGATTTCGCTGAGGGCATGCTGCTTGGACTGTAGGTTTTCAATCTCTTCACAGATGGAGCGCGCTTCCTCTGGCCCATCCCACACGCCTTTGACGGTGACCTTCTCGCCGTCGCCCGCGTCGGTCCACAGGGTTTTGCCAAGGCGGCCTTCGTTCGATGTGATCAGCGATGAGGCCGCCGCCAGAATATGACCGGTGGAGCGATAGTTCTGCTCCAGCCGCACAACGGTTGCGCCCGGGAAATCGCTTGAGAACTTCAGGATGTTGCCAACTTCGGCGCCGCACCAGCCATAGATCGACTGGTCATCGTCGCCCACTACCGTCATTTTCTGGCGAATATCGCACAGGAGCTTGATCAGTTCATACTGGCTGGTGTTGGTATCCTGATATTCATCGATCAAGAGATAGTGGATGCGATC
>JBNKYQ010000366.1:0-2042 GCA_050300975.1 Kordiimonas sp. | reverse complement strand
CTTCCAAGGACGCAAACGAGCAACTGGAGTTGCTGGCGGCTTGGATTGAACGGGAAAAGCCGGATGCCATCATCACGGATATGGCGGGAATTCCAGCCATGCTGGCGCAACTCGGCATCCGCGTGCCGGAAGATGTCGCGATTGTCGGGTTCGATGATAACCCGATCGCCCTCTTCAGCACGCCGGGCCTTACCACCATCCGGCAAGACATTCGTGAAGGCGGTCGCCTATTGGTGCAGAACCTGATCAAGGTCCTTAACGGCGAAGCCATTGACCATGTGGCTATGCCGACGGAAACCATTGTCCGTGAGTCTTGCGGCAAGGCCTAGAAGCGCGCGAACACATGTTCCGCCAGGCCTTCCGGCGTGGGCAGGATGATATCCGCGTGAGCCAGGGTCTCAGTGCTTCCAATACCCACAGCATACATGCCCGCCGCCTTGATGGCGGTAACGCCTGACGCCGCGTCCTCAACACCCAGGCACTTGCTGACCGGAAGGCTGAAGGCCTGCGCGACATCAAGGAAAATGTCCGGCGCGGGCTTGCCGTTCGGGATTTTCCCGGCGTCCGCGACATAGTCGAACATGCCCCCGACCTGAAGGCTTTCAATAACTTGCGGCGCATTCCGGCTGGCGGACGCAAGGCCGACCAACCAGTTGTTGGCGCGAAGCCAGTCGAAGGCTTCCGGAATGCCAGGCAATAGGTCATCGGGGGTGATGCCCTTGATAAGTTCCTTGTAGTCATCATTCTTCTGGGCAGCGAGAGCATGGCACTCTGCGTCGGTGAAGGGGCGATCCGTCTTCGCCAGGATGTAAGCGAGCGATTCCATGCGCCCGACACCCTTCAGCCGGTCATTATCGGCCTCGTCAAAGTCAATACCCAGGGAGTGCGCCAGGCGTTGCCACGCCAGAAAATGATAATGGGCCGTGTCCGTTATCACCCCGTCCAGATCAAAAATGCAGGCAAAGTGCGCCATGGCGATACTCCTTACAAAAGCTAAAGGATTGGGAGCGTGATTGTGTCGTGGCCCTTGAGACTCACGTGATTGCCGCCGTGCTTGAACCTGATGTCACCATCGCCCGTATTCGCAAACGTTACCTGATCGGCAGAGACAGCAACCTTCAGCACCGTGCCATGGCAGGCGACACTGAAGCTGTAGCTGGTCCACCCTTCCGGCAGGTAAGGATTGAAAGACAGGCCACCGCGCGAAAAGCGCATGCCGCCGAAGCCATAAACCATCCCCATCCATGACCCGGCCATGCAAGCCATATGGTTGCCATAGTGGGTGTTGGCGTGCCGGTTCTCCAGGTCCATCCGGTAGGTTTCTTCAAAGAACGCATAAGCCTTGGTGCGGTCCCCTGATTCCGCATGGGCCACCGCATGCATGCAGGCAGACAGCGTGCTATCGTGCGTGGTCCGTGGTTCATAATAGGCCAGGTTTCGGGCCTTTTCTTCAGCGCTGAAGGCATCAGGCAACAGTATCTGCGCCAGCACCACATCCGGTTGCTTCAACACCTGATGGCGGTAGATCACAAGCGGGTGGTAGTGAAGAAGAAGCGGGTAGTTTTCCGCGGGCGTACCTGCGAAATCCCATTCGGGCTTATCCAGGAAGCCGTCACACTGCTCATGAATGCCCAGCGCGTCGCTATAGGGCAGATACATGGCGTCAGCCGCCTTCTGCCAGGCCTCAACCTCGGACCGCTCCAAACCAATCCTCTTCATGATGGCCCGCAGGTCACCCTCAGTCATATTGCCCGCAACTTCAGTCGCTTCACGCAGGTGGTGCTGTGCCAGCATGTTGGTATAGAGATTGTTGTCGACCATGGCTGTATATTCATCCGGCCCGGTCACCTCATGAATACAGAATCGCCCGTCCTTGCGGTCATTGAAGTGGCCCAGACCCATCCAGACACGGGCGGTCTCGAACAGCATTTCGGCCCCACCGTCATTGAGCAAGCCGGTGTCGCCGGTGGCGCTGACATATTGCGTCAGGGCGTAGGCGATAGCCGCATTGATATGATACTGGGCTGTGCCCGCCGGGAAAT
>JBNKYQ010000365.1:0-2104 GCA_050300975.1 Kordiimonas sp. | reverse complement strand
ACAATGGCCATTGGGCCGTGCTTCACTTCGGCCGCCGAATAGGCCTCCGCGTGCAGGCCGGATGTTTCCTTGAACTTGAGCGCGGCTTCCTGCGCCACGCCAAAGCCCACGCCCCGGCCGACGACGAAGAAGTTGCGGGCGTCAAGAAGGGCGGTGGCCGCAGGTGTCCAGTCACACGCCCAGGCGGCGCTCAGGTTCAGCGGCAGGGTTTCAAGCGCGGTCAGAAGCTCTGCGTCTTCTGTCCAGAAGGCCACTAACTGCAGTATCGCCGTCAGACTGGCGATGTAGGTTTTGGTGGCCGCCACGCTCTTCTCTGGCCCCGCATGCATAGGCAGCACCACATCCGCGATGGCGGCAAGGGGAGAGCTGGTGACATTCACAATCGCCACCACAAAGGCACCCGCCCGCTTGGCGGCGTCAGCTGTGCGCACCAGATCTGGGCTCGCGCCAGATTGACTGATGGCGATGAACAGCGCGCCTTCAAGCATCTGCTTCGCGGCGTAGACCGAGCTGACGCTTGGCGCGGCGGAGGAGACCAGAAGCCCGGCTTTGGTCTCGATCACATATTTGGCGTAAGTGGCCGCGTGATCGGAACTGCCGCGCGCGCAAGTGACAACGGCGGAGGGTTTCAGGTGTCTCAGTTTCTGGCCCAGCGACTTGGCGATGGGGGCATTTGTTTTCAGCTGTTTTTCAACAACCTTGCTGGCGCTGCCGGCCTCGGCGAACATCAGCGTGTCTTCAGGGCGCAGGGACGCATCATGAATCATGTCAAACTCCAAACAGGGCGCAGTGTCTATGCATGCAGCTCAGCGACAAAGTCATAGGCGTCGCCCCGATAGTAGGATTGCGTGAGTTCCACGGTCGTGCCATTGGCAAGAAAACCGCGGCGTTCGATGAATAGCCCGGCGTCGCCTTCCAAAACGCCTAACCGGGCTGCCTGCTCTGTGTTGAATTTAACGGCGCGAAGACGCTGCAGCGCACGCACGGGGCGGCAGCCAGTTTCTTCAAGCGCGGTATAAAGGGACCCCTCAACCGGGCCGGCGCCCGCCAGTGCGAACGACGGCACAATGGCCGTCTCAAGCGCCATCGGGGTGTCGTCGGCATAGCGGATGCGGGTAAATCTGTGCACCTTGGTGCCGGGGCCGAGGCCAAGGCTCAGGCTTTCCTCCGGCGTGATCACGCCCTGCGACCGGTCGATCCATTCGCTGCGCGCCTTCCAGCCGCGCCCCGCCATGTCTTCCGAGAAGCTTGAGAGGCGCGAGAAGGGTTTCTCAACGCGACCAGCGATAAAGGTGCCGGCACCCCGCCTGCGGTCAAGGAGGCCATTTTCCACCAGCCCGTCCAGCGCCTTCCTGACGGTGATTCGCGATACGGCCATATCGGTCGCGATGTCGCGTTCGGCAGGCAGCGCATCGCCCTTCGGCAGGGCGCCTTGCTCAATGGCGCGTTCAATCGCGCGCGACAGCTGCTGGTATTTGGGCAGCGCCGTTGAGGTGTCCAGTTTGCCGATAACGTCAGAAAGCTGCATGCGGTCCTGTTCCTTGGATCAGTTGTGGGGTTGGTGGGCTTCGGCCTGGGTGCAGTGGTATCATACATATAATACCAATTAAATACCAAAAAGATATTTTATGATCCGTAAAGTGATTAACTATATGAAATAACAATATAAAAATATGCATACCAATGAAGTTTCTTTTGAATTTGACACCGCTGTCAATTGGGCGTAGGGTCCGAGGCGAGTAATTTTTGGGAAGAAAACCATGCAAGATGTGTTCGATCTGGTCATTTTCGGTGGCGGCGGTGACCTGTCGCGGAGGAAGCTTCTGCCAGCCCTGTTTTCAGGGTTTGTGGCCGGGCGCGTGTCCAGGGAAAGCCGGATTTATCTGACCAGCCGGAAAGGCCTCGATGGCAGCCCGGAACCGTGGCTGAAGGGCGTGTTTGAGGAAACTGCCCCTGCCTGCGCGGTGGACGCCAAGTCCCTCAAGGAATTCGCCGGCATGGTGCATGTGGTTGAGCTCGGCCTGGTTGAAGGTGGTGCGGACTGGGAAGCGCTCCGGGACGCCCTGAAAACGGATGATGAAACCCGTCCGCTTGTGCATTTCCT
>JBNKYQ010000364.1:0-2131 GCA_050300975.1 Kordiimonas sp. | reverse complement strand
GATTTCCTTGACCCGAGCGTTGCCCCCGCCACTGGCACGCCTGTGGTGGGCGGGCCTGACTGCGCCTACGCGCGCGATGTGCTTCGGGCGCTCGCGGGCCTCAATGTCGTGGGGGGTGACCAGGTTGAGGTTGCGCCGCACTATGAGGGCCCGGCACAGATCACGGCGCTTGCAGGCGCCACCATCGCCGCGGATATCCTCTATCTAATCGGCCTTGCGCGGGAAAAATGACTTAGGTAGAGCCTTGGGCTGCGGGTCAGTCCTGCAGCTCAAAGCCATAGCGCGCCATCAGCACACCGCCGGTGTGAAGCCGCTCGATTTCACCGTCCAGATAGTCAACCAGCTTGCTGGCCTCAACCGAAGGCCAGCAGGCAACCGACTCCCCCAGCGTCAGTAGGGAAAAGCGCTTGTCCGCCGGAAACTCCAGCCGACCCGCGCGGCTGAAATACTGGCGCGCGTCAATCGAATAGGCGATGGTCGCGTCCACCCGGCCTGCAGCCAAGAGGTCAAAGGCCTCATCCACGGTTTTGGTATAGAGCATGGTTTTGGCGAACGGCAGCATCCGCTGTGCGATGGTGCTGACATGAATGCCCTCATCCCCCGCGATCAGCTTGCCATCAAGTGCCGACCAGCCATCTGCCGGGGCCCCGCCCTGCTTGGCGTAAGCGCGCATGAACAGGCGGTTGAATGGCTTTGAGGCGGTCAGCCGGCCAAGGGGCGTACCGTTCTGGATGTAGAAGGTCTCATCGCTGGTCGCCATATACATGCAGTCGACCTGATGCTCGAAAAAGGACCGCGCCAGCCGTTTGACCGGCAGCATCACCAGGTCGGTTTCAACCGGCGCCTTGGCGACAACATCCTCATAGAATGCATTATAGGGGCCACCCTTGCCGGGCTCGAACACATTGGGGATCGCGGCGCCTGCCATCACAAGCTTCACATCATCCGCGCGCGCGCCAAACGCCGCGCTCAAAAGCACGCAAGACAGCATGAACGATGCCAGTGAAGGCCGCATACACTCCCCAATCATCCCTTAACCCCGCAGCCCTTATACACAAAACTGGCGGAAACACAATGGATTGAGGCAAACCTGCATCCGAGCACAAAAAGGGGCCATAAAGGCCCCTTCCGAAATAGCTATTGTGTTGCTCGCTTAGCCGAGGCGCGTGAGCGCGGCTTTTACCTTCTCGATCTGGCCCTCTAAGTCCGCAAGCTGCTCCTTGGCCTCTGCCACCACATGCTCTGGCGCTTTGGCCACAAAGCCCTGATTGTTGAGGCGACCCTTCAAGGAACCCGCCTCTTTCGACAGCTTCTCAAGGTTCTTTTCAAGGCGAGCTTTCTCAGCATCCAGGTCCATCAGGTCAGCAAGCGGCAGGTACACTGTGGCTTCATCCACTACCAGCTGGGCAGAGCCCTTGCTTTCAGCCGCATCAACCGCTTCGGCCTTCTCAAGGCGCGCCAGACGGCAGATCATGTCCTGGAAGGCATCAAGGCGCGCTTTGGTGGCGTCAGATGCGCCAACAACCAGGGCCGTGGCCTTGGCGCCCGCAGGCACGTTCATTTCAGAGCGCGTGGAGCGGATTTCGGAAATGAATTTGATCGCCCAGTTGACTTCCTCATCTGCACCGTCAGCAGCCACAGCAATGGTGGGCCATTCGGCCATAATGAGGTCATAAGGGCGATGGTCGCGCGTGGCGTGCCACAGCTCTTCCGTTATGAACGGCATGAAGGGGTGCAGAAGCACCAGAATCTGGTCCAGCACCCAACCGGCAACCCGGCGGGTCTCGATTTTCGCGGCTTCGTCTTCGCCCCAGAACACAGGCTTGATCAGCTCCACATACCAGTCACAGAAGGTGCCCCACGTGAAGTGATAGATAGCGTCGGCGCTATCGTTGAAGCGGAAGGCCTCAAGCGCCTTGGTGACACCCTCAGCCGCCTTCGCCACTTCCGCGATGATCCACTTATTGACAGCCAGCGTGGCCTCAGGCGCCGCCACCGTGTCGGAGCCGGCGATGCCGTTCATTTCGCAGAAGCGTGCGGCGTTCCAAAGCTTGGTGCCGAAGTTCCGGTAGCCTTCAACCCGCTTCTCGGACATCTTGATGTCGCGGCCCTGGGCTTCCATGGCGATGAG
>JBNKYQ010000363.1:0-2146 GCA_050300975.1 Kordiimonas sp. | reverse complement strand
TCACTCATAAGCTACTCAGCTCCTTAAGTGCTGCGGGCACCAGGGCGGCAACAGTGGCGTCTTCGCCAACGTCTGCCATTACCTTGGCAACGGCCCCGTGGGCTTCCACGCGCTTGTAGCCGAGGTTGACGAGCGCCGACACGGCATCTTCGAGGGCACTTTGGGCACTACCACCCGTTTGGGCACTTTGGGGCACACCCATAGTGCCCATTTCCACGCCCTTGGGCGCGAACACAAGACCGGTTACCTTGTCCTTGAGTTCGGTGACAATACGGGTCGCCACTTTTGGCCCAACACCCTTCGCGCGTGACACGGCTGTTTTGTCCTGTGCCGCGATGGCATTCTGGAGGTCGGTGGGCGACAGCGCCGACAGGATCGCCAGGCCAACCTTGGCCCCGACGCCCTGCACGGACGTCAGCAGCCGGAACATGTCCCGCTCGATCACATCGATAAAACCAAAAAGCGTGATCGCGTCTTCGCGCACGACGGTCTCAATATGCATCTGCGCGGCTTCACCGCGGCCAGGCAGCGCCGACAGGCTCCGGCTGGAGCTGTGCACCAGATAGCCAACCCCGTTAACGTCGATGATAGCCCAGTCTTCACCAGTACTGTCCAAGAGGCCTGTCAGTTTCGCGATCAATATTTGATCCCCCCGAGATTTTTCATTGTGCTGACATGATGCGCATGACAGATGGCAACTGCAAGCGCATCTGCGGCATCCGGGCCAATAATTTTCACGCCTGGCAAAAGCACCTGCACCATGGCGTCCACCTGTTCCTTGGCAGCATGGCCCACACCCACGACAGATTTCTTCACATGGTTCGGTGTGTATTCCGCAACAGGCAGGCCTGCGCGCGCCGGAATGAGAAGCGCGATGCCACGCGCCTGGCCCAGTTTCAGGGTAGAGGTAGGGTTCTTGTTGACGAAGGTTTCTTCCACCGCACAGGACTGCGGCTGCCATTCAGCAATAACCGCCTCAAGGCCTTCAGAGAGTTCCACCAGCCGTTCGGCCAGCGACTTCTTCGGATCGGATTTCACGACGCCATTGGCGACATGCGAGAGCCGCGTACCTACGCTTTCAACAATGCCCCAGCCCGTATTCCTTAGGCCGGGATCAAGCCCCAGCAGCCTCATGCGCGGTCATCCCCTTCAGAGATAAAGAAGGCCCGCCCCCGAAGGCACGGGCCGTCAATAATTATTCTGCTTCCAGTTCCGCCAGAACGCTTTCCGGAATGGTGTAGTTGCCATAGACGGTTTGGACGTCGTCGTTGTCCTCGAGCGCATCAATCAGGCGCATCATCTTCTCGGCGCCGTCTTTGTCGAGCTCGATCGGCTCCTTCGGCTTCCAGATCAGGTTCGCATTATCTGGCTCTTTGCCGAGCGCCGCGGTCAGTGCTTCCACAACAGCGTGCAGGTCGGCGCCGTCGGTGTAGATAGCGTGGCCGTCCTCATCGCTTTCAACCTCTTCCGCGCCCGCTTCAAGCGCCGCTTCGAACATGGCGTCAGCATCAGCCGCGTCAGCCGGGTAAGTGATTTCACCAACACGGTCGAACATGAAGTTCACGCTGCCGCTTTCGCCCATGTTGCCGCCCGCCTTGTTGAAGATGGTGCGCACTTCGGAGGCCGTCCGGTTACGGTTGTCCGTCAGCGCTTCAACGATGACGCCAACACCGCCAGAACCATAGCCTTCATAGCGCATCTCATCATAGTTTTCCGCGTCGCCACCGGACGCTTTCTGGATCGCGCGCTCGATATTGTCTTTCGGCATGGACTGGGATTTGGCGTTTGCAACAGCAAGGCGCAGGCGCGGGTTGCTATCGATGTCCTCGCCGCCCATTTTCGCTGCCACCGTGATCTCACGGCTTAGTTTGGAGAAAATCTTGGAACGTTTTTTATCCTGCGCACCTTTGCGGTGCATGATGTTTTTAAACTTGGAATGGCCTGCCATGGTACCCTCTGATAGTCCCTCGAGCCGGGGAACATGCCCCAAATGCCCATAAATACACATTGATGCACGGCGGCGCGGACGCAGCCAGCCGGACCTGATTGCGGGCTTTGTCCATGCGCGCAGGCGATCGCCAAGTGCTAGAAGCTCTTTTTCGTGGACACCAGGAGCTGCACGTTGTCGATGGTATTGTTGCCGACC
>JBNKYQ010000362.1:0-2156 GCA_050300975.1 Kordiimonas sp. | reverse complement strand
AATCTGAGCGTAACACTTTGGGATTGGATGAAATTTTTTGAGCGTGAGCTGAAGAAGGACAATGGGCTCAAACCTTGCCGTAGTTATCGACCTCCGCCATGCTATCAGTGCCGTTTCATAGTGATCAGGTCCCAGCGTGATACCCGCCGCTGCTACACGCAACCACGCAAACGTATTCAAAGGTGCCATCTCTAGACCTTTCATAGAGGCCTCGATGGTCATTTGGGCAAACCTACGTTGTTCTTCAGGGGATTCCGCAAGTCGGACGCGAGCCATATAAATGCTGCCTAAATCTACATATGCCTTTGGCGCCTCCACAAAGTCGAGAGCACTGAGTCTTGATTCCTCGACAACTTGAAGTTCTTCGCTAGTGACTGTTTGCCCGGCGTGAATCCGCTCAAGAATAGGGGTTCCTGGCACCAGCATTAGCTCATAAAGGAATCTGGGAACACTGATCACCAGTAGGGTGACGCTTGAGACCAACATGAAAGTTGGTATCAAGCTGCGGCTAATTTTGCTTTTAAATCCGTTCACGAATAGGCCCTTTTTGTATCACAGGTCTTTAAGGCATTGTGTCAGAAATTTCTTTTATTATAGGGAAAAGGTCTGTGTGAATAGCCCCAAGGGTTCTAGATATAGCTTGACCTTGCCCCTATCTTTGGGCCAGCCGAGACAAGAAAATTCAGATGCTTACCCATGCTAAACAATTAGGCGACCGCCTCGAAACAATGTTCGCGATGCTAGAGCTTGTGACTTTGAGTTTCAGTGTGAGCTCGGATTGGAACATAAAGCAGATCAGTTAGTGTAGCGTCACACGATGGCAAGTTCAAGCGGTTGGAAACAGGGCCACTTCAGGCAGAAAGCGCGGCACGCCAATGGTCAGCAACACAAGGCTGGCACCAAGCAGCAGAATCCGCGCAAGCCATCTGTCAGTGTTCGATGTCGGCGCATTGGTTGCCAGTTCTTGGGTCAATGATACATCCCCTCAAGCGTATCGCGGTAAACCTCGCTCACCACATGGCGCCTCAGCTTCAGGGTCGGCGTCATCTGCTCGTTTTCAATGGTGAAGGCTTCGCCCGCAATCGCGAACTTGCGCACTTTCTCAAGGTTTGACAGCCGGTGGTTCACGCGCGTGACCGCCGCATCCATCGCTTTCCTCAAGTCCTTGTCATGCTTCAGCACATCAAGGTCGCCTTCCTTGCCGTTTTCCTTCGCCCAGTCCCTGAGCCATTCGGCGTCCGGTACGATCAGGCCGACTAGGTGTGGTTTGCGGTCACCGTATACCATGGCCTGGGCGATCTCGTCCTCAAGTGCCAGCATGCCTTCGATCCGTTGCGGCGAGACGTTATCGCCGCCCGCGTTGACAATGATGTCTTTCTTGCGGTCGGTGATCTCCAGGTGGCCGTCTTCATCGAACCGGCCCACATCGCCCGTGTGCAGCCAGCCGTCAACAATGGTCTTGTTCGTCGATTTCTCGTCGTGCCAATAGCCCTTCATCACCAGCTCACCGCGCACCAGGATCTCGCCGTCCTCAGCGATCTTGACCTCAGTGTTCGCCAGAAGCGTGCCCACCGTATGGATCTTGGGCGCAGCCGGCGGGTTCACCGAAATGATTGGGCCCGATTCTGTCTGGCCGTATCCCTGGAGGAGCGGCAGGCCGAGGCTCATGAAAAAGGCCCCGACATCAGGCGCGAGCGGCGCGCCGCCGGAGACAAGCGCCTTCAAGCGCCCGCCAAACTGCTTCTTCACCTTGCGGCGCACCGTCAGGTCGAGGAACTTGTTCTCAAGCTTTTCCTTGAAGGTGAGCGGCTCCTCGCCCTTGAACGCTTTTGTTCCCAGCTCAAGCGCCCGGTTGAACAGCGCTGCCTTGCGGCCCCCGCCCTTCAGGATGCCCCGGCTGATGCGGGTGCGCAGCATCTCGAAAAGGCGCGGCACTACCACCATCACGGTGGGGCTGGCTTCGGCCATGTTGGCGGCCAGCTTGTCGAGGCTTTCGGCGTACCAGATCTCTGCGCCGATCGTCAGTGGCCAGCATTGGCCAGCTGTGTGCTCATAGGCGTGGCTCAGCGGCAGGAATGAGAGGAAGGCATTGTCCTTCAGGCCCAGCTCGTTAAAGACGATCGCCGCGGCTTCGCTGTTATGCAGGATGGACCCAT
>JBNKYQ010000361.1:0-2166 GCA_050300975.1 Kordiimonas sp. | reverse complement strand
GGTGCTGAAGACGGTCCACAGCACGCAGATCGCGAGGAAGATACCGCCTGTATAGAATGCATAGACCACCGAATCCGGGATGATGCCGGGGTCAGCCTCGTTGGCGACACCGAAAATGTTGGTCATGATCCACGGCAGGGCGGCGGCCACTGAGGCGCCAATGCCGATAAAGAAGGTCTGCATGGCATAGCCAAGCGACCGCTGGCGGTTGGGTAGCATGTCGCCAACGAAGGCCCGGAATGGCTCCATCGCGATGTTGAAGGACGCATCCATGATCCACAGCATGCCCGCCGCAATCCACAGGGCCGGGGAGTTCGGCATAATCAGGAGCGCCAGCGTCGACAGGATCGCGCCATAGAAGAAATAGGGGCGCCTGCGGCCAAGTCGGGTCCATGTCTTGTCACTCATGTAGCCGATGATGGGCTGGACAATCAGGCCGGTCAGCGGTGCTGCAACCCACAGAATGGCGATTTCGTCGATGTTGGCTCCCAGCGTCTGGAAGATTCGGCTGACATTGCTGACCTGCAGTTCGAATCCGAACTGAATGCCCATAAAGCCGATACACATATTCCAGATTTGCCAAAAACTCAGCGCAGGTTTTTGCGTCATGAGATGATCCCGTTCCCTTAAATATTCAGGCACCGATGACTCGGGCCTCCCTTCCTGGGTTCTAGGATTAGCAATTTTTGCAAAAAATGCAAAAAGAATATTGGAGGCGCTACTTTTGCAAAGCTGCAAGAGGGCGAAAAGAGCTATTCTATAACGCCAATAGGGCCCCATAACCCTTTATATAAGCCGATATAGTCAAAACTGTTGCAGGAAGGGCACAGTTTGCAGGGTCCTTGCAATAAATAGCAAAAAGATGAAAAAATGACTTGATGTTTGCAAAGTGATGCGCGAGCTTTTGACACAGGGAAAGTTGCGGAAGTTTAACTTTTGACCAGTAGGATCGGTCATTCGGTTAGCTTCCAGGGTTAATCAGGGAAGGGAAGGCTTCATGCGTACCTCAAAATTTAAATCACATTTTTTATCCTTTGCGTCGGCTTCGGTCATCGCATTTGCGGCACAGCCTGCGCTCGCGCAGGACGCAGCATCTGACGAAGACGAAGGTGTCATGCTCGATGAGATCGTTGTTACGGGTATCCGTGCTTCGATCATGAGCTCTGTTGCTCGCAAGCGCGAGAGCAGCTCCATCGTTGAAACAATTTCCGCGGAAGACCTGGGCAAATTGCCTGACGCGTCTATCGCCGAATCGATCGCCCGTCTGCCGGGCCTGGCTGCGCAGCGTCTTGACGGCCGCGCGAACGTGATCTCCATCCGGGGTCTGGCGCCAGATTTCACGACCACTACGCTGAACGGCCGCGAGCAGGTTTCAGCAAACAACGGTCGTGCGGTAGAATATGACCAGTATCCATCCGAGCTGATCAACGGCGTAACCATCTATAAGACGCCAGACGCCAGCCTGACGACCCAGGCTGTCGGCGGTACGGTTGACCTGCAGACCATCAAGCCACTGGCTTACGGCGAACAGGCAATCGTTGTGAACGTACGCGGTGAATATGCTGACCTTGGCGCGCTGAATTCCGGCACCACGGCGCTCGGCTACCGTGCCAGCATCTCCTACGTTGACCAGTTCAACGACGATCAGGTTGGTATCGCGCTTGGTTACGCGCGCATGCTCTCTCCTACCCAGGAAGAGCGCTGGAACAGCTGGGGCTTCCCATCTGCAGCTGACGGCAACCTGATCATCGGTGGTGCCAAGCCATACGTGAAATCGAACGAACTGACCCGTGACGGTTTCCTGGGTGTGCTTGAATATGCACCACACGACAGCAAATTCCGCACCACGATCGATGCCTACTATTCCAAGTTCGATGACGAGCAGACCCTGCGCGGCATTGAAATTCCGCTGGCATGGTCTGGCGCGCAGCTGCAGGACGGCTACACGGTTGAGGACGGCCTCATTACGCAAGGCCAGTTCAACGGCGCAGAGGTTGTGGTTCGTAACGACTTCGTAAACCGCGAAGCAGAAACGCTGGCCATCGGCTGGAACACCGAATACCAGGTGAATGAGAACCTGACGGTTGAACTTGATGTCAGCTACTCCAGCGTAGACCGCATTGAAAGCAACATGGAAACCTACGCTGGTACCGGTCGTGGTAGCGG
>JBNKYQ010000360.1:0-2175 GCA_050300975.1 Kordiimonas sp. | reverse complement strand
CAAGGGCATGGACTTCAGCGGCATCACCGACAATGGCGGCATGGAAGCCATCAGCTGGACAAAGGATGGCCACCTGCTGGCGTTTGCCGAACGCGGCACCGACGTGCAGGGACTGTCGCGGGTATGGCTCGTGGGTGATGATGGCACGCAGCAGCTGTCCTTCAAACGTCCCCGAAATTTTGCGCCAACCGACGCGGCGTTGCTGCCGAACGGCGATATCCTGTTGCTGACGCGCTTTTTCTCGGTGGTGGACGGCGTGGCGATCAAGCTCTTGCGGATCAAGGCGGCGGATATCCAACCCGGGGCCACGCTGGTGGGTGAAGAGCTGGCGCATCTGGCACCGCCCCTGACGGTCGACAATATGGAAGGCCTTGACGTGGGCACGGCGGCAGACGGCACCACGCTCGTCTATATGCTGTCGGACGACAATTTCAGCTCAAGCCAGCGCACGCTTCTCTTGATGTTTGCTCTTGAAGACTGAACACCCAGAATGAAAAAGCGCCGCGGCATCTCTGCCGCAGCGCTTCATGAAACTTTTGCTTTGCCAGAAGGTCTTATGCGGCAGCTTGTTTCTTCTTGATTTCTTTCTTCAGCTTCAGCGCCTTGGCAGACAGGTCTGCGTCGCGAGCTTTCAGGAGGAAGTTATCAAGGCCGTGATTGTGCTCAACGCTGCGCAGAGCGTGCGTGGAGATTTTCAGGCTTACAGAGCGGCCCAGAGTGTCAGACATCAGGGTTGCTTTAGTCAGGTTTGGCAGAAAGCGACGACGGGTTTTGTTATGTGCGTGAGACACATTGTTACCAGTCATTACGCCTTTGCCTGTCAGTTCACATACGCGCGACATGATCGTTATCCTTGTTTTTCTACCGGTTTTTCAGTGCTTTAGGCACATCCAGTGAATCTTTGTGATCGAATATCGCTAAGACCGTTTTGGCATTAGCTCGGGGGGATGTATTCGATTCGCTTCGCCCGGTCAAGCCTTAATGGCTGTTTTCTGCGGCTTTAGCGCCAAAGGGCGCTCGCAGCAGGCTTATAGCGCCGGGCGGTTCTTGGCGAAATTCAGGTTGCGTTCCAGAAGCCAGCCAAGGCCGATCAGCTGGTCTTCGCGGAACATGTTGCCCCACAGCGTGATGGCGTGCGGCACCATGCGTTTGGGCCCCGCCTTGATGTCCTGGCCTGCCAGCGGCATGGTCGGGCGTTCCGTCATCCCCACTGGCAGCGTCAGGCTGGGGTGGCCGGTATAGTTGGTGACAACCAGCATATCGCCCGCGAAGTTGGGGCACACGATGATATCCACATTGCGGTACCTATCGGCCATCATTTCCATGACCTGGCGGCGGAACCGTGTCAGCTGAAGATATTCAACTGCCGAATGGAAGCGGGCTGCGCGGAAGGTCGAAGGCCAGGCCCGTGCTTCCTGCCAGGAAAGCTCGTCGTCGCGGCCCGAGAGCGTCAGGTCCTCAAACGCGGCGGCGGCTTCCACTTCCAAGGTGCCGAGAAGCGAACTGTATGGCAGGTCGGGCAGGGAGATTTTCACCAGCTCATAGCCCAGCTCTTTGATCTGGTCGAGGACCATACGGTCCAGGTCGGTCGCTTCTTCGCCGAACCAGGCGGGGTCATAGCCCACGCGCAATGTCTCAGCCACCGCATCCCGACCGCTATAGCGGAAGCCCCAGTCGTAGGAACTGGGGTCATCCCGGTGCCCGCCATTGATGGTGCCCAGTACCAAAGCTGTGTCTTCCACCCCCCGGCAGATGGGGCCGATCTTGTCGAGGCTCCAGCACAGCGCCATAGCGCCGGTACGCGCCACCCGCCCGAAGGTGGGCCTGAGCCCCGTTGTGCCGCAGCGCGCTGACGGCGAGACGATCGATCCCAGCGTTTCCGTGCCGATGGCAAATGAACATAATGCAGCCGCAACGGCTGACGCTGACCCAGCGCTTGAGCCCGATGAGCCCTCGGCCAGGTTCCAGGGGTTTCTGGTGATGCCGCCAAACCATTTGTCACCATAAGCGAGCGCGCCAAGGGTGGTCTTGCCGAGGAGGATCGCGCCCGCGGTAACGTAGATGCTGCCGACGATCATCGGCAGAATGCCGAAGATATTCTGCAGTGGTTTCCAGGTTGTGCCCGACAGAAATTTAAAAATATTGACTTCTTTGAAGAAAGGGGTCCCGGTCATA
>JBNKYQ010000359.1:0-2177 GCA_050300975.1 Kordiimonas sp. | reverse complement strand
TCACGCTCACTGAGCGCGTTCCTCACCTTCCGGATCAGCGTCTGGGCAGAAACGCTCATATCCGTGTCGGTCCAGGAGGACACCATCGCCGCGCCCAGCATCAGCACTTCAAGTTCCTCCACATCAAAAGTCATGGGCGGCAGGTAATAGCTTTTATCAAGCATATAGCCCACGCCCGCCTCGCCGTTGATGGGCACGCCGGTGATGATCAGGTCCTGAATATCGCGGTAAACCGTGCGGATCGAGATATCAAATTCGTCCGCGATGCGTTCCGCCGTCACCGCCATGCGGCGGCCTTGCAGGAAATTCACGATCTGAAAAAGTCGGTCTGCGCGCTTCATAGCAGCCACCATACCCCACCATGCTGACAAAAAGTGTCAGGATGGTTTTAGCACCAAGGTGCGAGCGGGCAAACGGCAAAAAGGCTTATTGACCGGCGCCCATGAGCCAGCGGGACAGGACCTGGTGCAGCGCATCCGGCTTGAAGGGCTTTGACAGGTGGTCGTTCATGCCTGCGCTTTTGCAGGCCTCGATATCTTCCGCGGCGACGCTGGCGGTCAGTGCAATGATCGGAACCTGGGTGCCGCTTTCTTTTTGCCGGATGGTGCGGGTGACGCTTATGCCGTCCATATCCGGCATGTTGAGGTCCATGAAGATCAGGTCGTAGGCGTTCTTGCCCGCAAGCTTTAGTGCTTCCGCGCCATTTGACGCGATATCGATCTCAAGGCCTGTTGGCTCCAGCGCACGGCGGGCTAAGAGCTGGTTGATTTCATTGTCTTCCGCCACAAGGATGCGCAGGCCCTCATACCGCTGGATGGTGGCGCCATTCTGTGCTGCTTTTGCTTTGGCGTCTGTTTGCGCGGGCGCTTTCGCAAACGGCAGGGTGAAGCGGAAGCTGCTGCCCTTGCCGGGGCTGCTCTCCACCGCAATGTCACCGCCCATCAGGCCCACCAGCTGCTTGCAGATGGCAAGGCCAAGGCCGGTGCCGCCATAGCGCCGGGTGACGGTTTCGTCCGCCTGGTTGAAGGCCTTGAAAAGCTTCGATTGTTGTTTGGGCGTCATGCCGATGCCGGTATCGGTGACCGCGCAACTGAGCCTGTATGTGCCAGCGCCGGTGTCGTGCGTGGTCACGCTGATGGTCACGCTGCCTTCTTCGGTGAATTTGACGGCATTGTTCGACAGGTTGATCAATATCTGGCTCAGCCGCGTTGGGTCCCCCACCAGTTGGTCTGGCAGGGTGTCCGCCCCCTCTAGATTGATCAAGAGGCCTTTTTCCTCGGCCTTCGGAGCGGCGATCGCCTGCACGTTCCTGAAAATGTCGGCGGGGCTGAAGGGGATATGCTCAATCTCCACCTTGCCGGCCTCGATCTTGGAGAGGTCCAGGATATCGTTGAGGAGCGCCATCAGCACGTTGCCGGAAATCTGGATGTTGCCAACATAGTCGCGCTGCTTGGCGGTCAGTTTGGTGGTGGCGACAAGTTCTGTCATGCCGATGATGGCGTTCATCGGCGTGCGGATTTCGTGGCTGATATGGGCCAGGAAGTCGGATTTCGCCTGGCTTGCGGCCTGGGCCTTCTCTTCCGCGACCCGGGCGTCATCCCGGTCCTTGCGGATGGTGCTGATCCTGTCTGCGATACCGATCGACAGCACGATGGTCTCAAGCGCCATGCCAATCGACATGCTGTATTCCACCAGCGCCGAATGTGGGATGAGGTCGAACCCGCGCATCACCCGAAGCGCCACACCGACTATAGGCAGCATCCAGCCCACGGCATAGAAGATGGCCGCCCGGCTTTTCTGTGCCAGTGCCTTGATCAGCGTCGCCAGGATGAACAGCACCCCAAGGCCGGACATCAGGTTGAAGATCAGGTCAATGGTGTCCGCGTGCCAGCCGCGGGTGGCGGCATAAAGGATGGCGCTGGCCATGAAGGCGTAGGCCAAGGTGTGGGCAGAGGCGCGCCAGCGGGCGCCAAGAATGCCTTTTTCAATGAAGCTGACCAGGAAATGCAGCCCGGAAAAGCCGATCAGGCCCAGCGCCAGGATTGTCAGGTTCATCTGCGTACCCATCCCCATGGCCCCGGGGAAGAAATGGGACATCAGCCCATAGGCCGTGAAGTTATAGGTAACCACGGCGAATACGAAAATGCAGTAATGCACATGGAAATCAAACCGCAGTA
>JBNKYQ010000358.1:0-2201 GCA_050300975.1 Kordiimonas sp. | reverse complement strand
CACGAGATCTGGTTGATCGGCCAGTTCCACGGCGTGATCATGCCGACGACGCCGATCGGCTCCTTCACGACGAGTGAGGTGCCGACCTGCTCCTCCCACTCGAAGTCCTTCAGGACGCCGGCGGTGGTGGCGAAGTGACCGAGACCGCTGGCGGCCTGCGCGGCCTTGGCGCTGTGTGGCGGCAGCCTGTGAAATGCGCCTGGTCTCCAGCCGCGTCAGCGCCGTTGCGGGCTCAAAAACCGGCACGCGCACCAACCCACTGTCGATCACCACGCGGATGCCTTCAATGGTCAGCGACGTTTGCGCAATGGTGGTCGCCAGAACCACCTTGCGGCGGCCCTTGGGTGCGGGCGCAATGGCGCGGTCCTGCTCTTGTGGCGTCAGGCGGCCATAGAGCGGCGCGATGTCTGTGGTGTCCGCCACCTGGCCCGTAAGGCGCTCGGCAACGCGGCGGATTTCCGCCTCGCCCGGCAGGAACACCAGGATGGAGCCGTGCTCTTCCCGAAGCGCCATCATCACGGTGGAGACAACATGGTCCTCCATGCGGACATCCGGTTTTGAGGGAACATAGCGGGTTTCCACGGGGAAGGCGCGCCCTTCGCTTTCAATCAAAGGCGCGTCTGAGAGCAGCTTCGACATCTGCGCGGCGTCCAGCGTGGCCGACATGATGAGGATGCGCAGGTCATCCCGGAGGACGGCAGTGTCGAGCGCGAGCGCGAGGCCCAGATCGCCGTCCAGGCTGCGCTCATGAAACTCGTCGAAAATGACCGCCGCGACGCCCGAAAGCTCAGGGTCATCAAGGATCATACGGGTGAACACGCCTTCCGTGACCACTTCAATCTGCGTCCTGGCGCTGACGCGCGTATCCAGCCGCACCCGGTAGCCCACCGTTTCGCCGACGCCTTCGCCCAGCGATTTGGCCATGAAGTGCGCGGCGGCCCGGGCGGCGATGCGCCGGGGCTCCAGCATGATGATGCGGCCGCCAGCGCGCCATGGGGCGTCCAGAAGATGAAGCGGCACGCGCGTGGTCTTGCCCGCGCCCGGTGCCGCCACCAGCACGGCAAAGGCACTGTCGTGCAGCGCCGCCGTCAGCTCAGGCAGCACGCTATCAATAGGCAGGGGGGAGGGCGCTTTGGTCATGAGACCCTACATAGGTGAAACGCACCACAGTGCAAAGCCCTATTGCATGCCTGCGGTGACACAGAGTTGATCTGCGCGACGACGGGCGATAGTGTTCCCCGGTATCAACTATTGTCCGCTGGGGGGGATGAATGACATTCGGTAGCTGGCCAATCCTGCTGATCCTGTCGCCGTTTGCCTATATGGTGCTGCGATGGGCGTGGTTCGCGTCAAACCGTGCCGTGGCATCAAGGCGCACACCCTATATCGACAGCTATGTCTTTCCCGAAAAGGTCAGGAACAGGGTTTTGGAGGTTTATCCGCACCTGACAGACGACGAGGTAGACCGGGTTCTGGATGGGCTGAGGGAATATTTTCATATCTGCAACAATTCTGCCGGGCGCATGGTTTCCATGCCGTCGCAGGTTGTGGACGTGGCGTGGCACGAGTTTATCCTGTTTACCCGGAAATACGCCGATTTTTGCCAGCGCGCCCTGGGACGCTTCCTGCATCACACCCCGGCTGAGGCCATGAACTCTGCCATGTCGGCAGAAGCGGGGCTCAAGCGCGCTTGGCGGCTGTCGTGTGCCCGAGAGGGGCTGCGCCCCAAAAACCCGATTGAATTGCCGCTTCTGTTCAAGCTGGACAGAAGCCTCAAGATACCCGATGGGTTCATGTATGAGCGCAAATGCAATGTCGCGCGATCCCCTGCGGCCGGTCCCGCCGCCATTTACTGCGCCAGCCATATTGGCTGCGCCGCCGGGTGCGCGGGTGCTGCAGGCGCCAGTGGCGGATTTGGCATTGGTGGCGATGGCAGCAGTGATGGCGATGGCTGTGGCGGTGACGGCTGCGGTGGCTGTGGCGGCGACTGACGACGGTGTCAGCGCCGGTCAGGGTGATTTGGTTTTGCGGCCTTCGATTTGATCTTGTTCCAAAGCCACAGCATCAGTTCTACAAAAAGTACATTCCTGCACATTAGGTGCTGGCCAAAGCTGGGGTCGTGTCCGGTTCTGGCGCCAACGCCTTTTCCTTTTCGCTCACGCCGTCGCTTCATACGCTCTTTCATAGGGCCACCCCACAAT
>JBNKYQ010000357.1:0-2204 GCA_050300975.1 Kordiimonas sp. | reverse complement strand
CACTTTGGTCAGCTCCGGATATTTCTTGATCTCAAGCCGCCAGGCCTGGTCGTCGGTCATGTGCCAGTGGAAGACGTTGAGCTTATGCGCTGCCATCACATCGAGGAACTTCTTGATGAATTCCTTGGTGCGGAAATGCCGCGCCACATCCAGCATGGCCCCGCGCCACTGAAGCCTGGGTGCGTCCTCAATCGTGCTGATGGGCAAACGCGCCAGATCACCATACTCGCGTCCGTCCAGCATCTGCGCCAGCGTCATCGCGCCATAGAAGCGACCCGCAGGCGCACTGGCACGCACAGTCACACCATCTTTTGCAATATCGATGCGGTAGGCTTCTTCACCCACGATGCTGGCGTCATCAACGAAACGAATGGCCGCGTCATCAGCACGGGAAAGAGTCATACCGCGATAGGTGTGGACAAGGCCAATGAACTGATCCGCAAGCGCGTCTTCACCTTCCGGCACCGACACAGTCGCCTGCGCCCTAAACAGGAAGGCGTCATTTTTTTTGGTCTCAACACTCATGGGGGCGGGGATCACCTCAACCGCAGGCACAGCAACTTCAGTGACCTTGATCTCGCTGTCACACGCCACAAGACCCATCAGGCCGATCACACCCAAAACCAGATTACGCATCCCCATGTGTCTCCACCCTTTTCTTTCGGGCTTCCCTGGCCCTGAAATCTCAAATCATGGGAAAAAAGTGGGGCTGACACGAGCCACTGCCCGTGCCGCCCCAGTTCCCCAATAACCAGTCCCGAAGGACTGTCATGGATAGTGAACCCGGACGGGAGATAACCGAGCCCGGGTTCGCTGCCATTCATGCGGAGGCCTTCGCCTCCATATCCGTAAATCCGTTCAGCTGCGCCAGCCAGTCGGCGTGCGTCATGGTAAGCGCGCAGGCGTTTTCCTGCATGGCCCGAAGCTGGGTAAACATGCGCTCGCTCTCTGCCTTGTCCGCCACTAGGCTCAGCTCAGGCGTATGCTGCATGCCGTAAAGGATGTAGCGGTAATTTTCGTCTGTGAAGGTGGTGGAGAAGGCGCCCGCCAGATCGTGATATTCGCAAATCTTATGCCTCCACACCTCAAGCTGGGCCTTCAGCCACGGCGTGTGCTCCACCGTCGCCGGGGCCGCGCGCCAGAAGGCGGTATCATCCCGGTTCGTCAGGCAATAGTGCAGCACAATGAACTGCTTCAGGTCCTGATAGAAGCCGCGCATGAGGCGGTTGAAGCTCTCCCGGCTGTCGTCTGTTGGGGCCGCGCCCGCCAGGTGCGTGCCCATCAGCCCGGCGGCCAGATTGATCAGATGCAGGCCCGTGCTCTCAAGCGGTTCGATAAAGCCACCCGCAAGCCCGGTGGCGATCACATTGCCGACCCAGAAGCGCTTGCGGCAGCCGATGCGCATCTTGAGGTGCGTCGACTTCAGCACCTTCGACTGTGGCCCAAGGAAAGCGCGCAGCTCGGCTTCGGCCTCATCCGCGGTCATGCGGTTGCCGTCATACACATACCCTGTGCCCTGCCGGTTGGTCAGATCAATCTGCCAGGCCCAACCATTCTTCAGCGCCGTTGCCACCGTGTATGGGTTTGGCGCTTCGCCGGGCGCGAGTTCGCGCTGCAGAGCCACAGCCCGGTTACACGGCAATGCATCCTCAAAGCTCTCCCAGTTATCGCTCGCCACCTTGTCGATCAAAAGCCCACGGAAGCCCGTGCAGTCGATGAACCAGTCGGCGCTGAAACTCTCACCCGTGTTCGTGTGGAGGGCCGTGATATTTTCTCCTGCCACATCGACATCCTCGATGGTGGCTTCCACGTGACGAACGCCCGCCTCGACCGCCTTGCGTCTGAGGAAGCGCGCCAGAAGCGTCGCGTCGATATGATAGCCATAAGGCACCACTCCCTGATAGGCGGGTGTGTTCGGCCCCTTCGGGCCATGCCCGCGCTTGATCATTTCCGCTGACAGGCACACGCCTTCATCATAGCGCTCAAATGCCGCGCGCCCCGAGAGGAACCACAGGCTGGAGATATCCAGCACGCGCCCGAGCCGCTGGTGCTCGAACGGGTGGAAATATTCGTGGGTTTTCCCGTCAACCGGCTTCATCCAGTTCCTGAACATGATGCCCAGCTTCAGGGTCGCGCCCGTCTCGCGCATCAGCTCGGCCTCATCAAGGCCCATGGCAGCAAAGAAAAAGCGCACGCTGTGGACC
>JBNKYQ010000356.1:0-2207 GCA_050300975.1 Kordiimonas sp. | reverse complement strand
GTGCGCTGGCGATATCGCGCTGCAGCAGCCCAAAAAGGTTAGGGCCGAAACGGTGTTCGCCACCCTTGCTGATGGTGTGGCAGCGAACGCAGTTCTGAAAAAGGGAAGGGCCACGGCTGGTGTCTGGCCCTTGCTGCGCCCAAACAGGCACGGAAAGCAACAGGAAGGCCGCTATGACCATGGACAAGGTCCGGGAAACTGAACTCAGCATAAGCCCTCTGAAAACATAGACATACTGCACTCCGAACCCCGCCGTTGGCCTTGTTATCGCATTAAGGGGAATTTGTCATGGCGGTATTTTGTCGCGCATGGCGTCTTCTCTATAATAGCGGGCCAGAGACAGTTAGGCTTTGGGGGCTGGAAGCGCACCAAGCTGATTTTAGTGCAATTTTCAGGAAGACTGTCTTAGCCTGCCGCATGGTGGTATAACAGCCCGCTAGGAGCGGGTGGCGAAGAGCGGAGTGAGATGAGTGACCGACATTGCAAATGACCTGAGCACGACTGCGTCAGTAGACGAAGGTGTGGAGTATGAGGGAACAATCGATTCCGTTGGGGACGAGGATTGGATTGCGGTCGAGCTGACAGCGGGTGTGACCTACGGTTTTAACCTGCGTGGCCTCTTGTCCAATAACGGCACGCTCGAAGACCCGTATATCAAGGGCATCTATGATCCTGAGGGCAATTCGCTGGGGTTCGAGGACGATGACAGCGGCGACGGTCGTGAGAGCCTCCTGGTATTCACGCCCGACACAAGCGGCACATATTATATTTCTGTTGGCAGCTGGGATGGGCCGTTTGATGGCTATGATCCAACTGGCACCTATACTTTCAGCTACGGCGTGTATGAAGGCTCTGCCGCCACGCCGTTTTCTGAAGCTTTCGCGGAACAGACAGAAGCAAATGGGGTCACGGAAGTAGACGCGCTGCTGTCACTCTGGCGCTACAAGAACCTTGAAGGCGGCGATACCACCGAAGTCACCTACAGCTACCCGACTGATGGCAGCCTCTATTCCGAAGACCCTGACTTCGGCTATGGCGCAGAATCGCCGGACGCGGAGCCGTGGGCCGGCATCAGTTACCTGACCAACGCGGAAAAAGAGCTGTTCGAGGATGCGCTGTCGCAGATCTCCAGCTTCGCCAACATTGTCTTCACCCTGGTGCCTGACAATGCAGATTCAGCGGGTGTAATCCGTCCGGCCTGGACCAATCTGGCTGATGAAGATGCTGCGGCCTGGGCTTATTTGCCGTATTCCTCGTCGCAGGCAGGGGATATCTGGTTCCTATCACAAAACCAGGACACGGGCGGTCCCGGATCATATTTCCACACCGTGTTGCTGCACGAGCTCGGACATGCAGTCGGGCTGAAGCACACGTTCGATACCGATGGGTCGGGTGTTGTGATGCCTGCTGAGTATGACGGTCTCGAATATACCTTGATGTCATACAATGTTTCGACTGACACCAACGTCTTTTCGCTGGAATTCTATCCGACGACTTACATGTATTACGACATTCTGGCGATCCAGCACCTTTATGGCGCGATTGAGAGTAACGCGGGCAATACGACATACAGTTTCGTGCAGGGCACCAAATATTATGAAACCATTTGGGACACAGGCGGGGTCGATACTTATGACGCCTCAACCCAGATCAGGCCGGTTCATCTGGACTTGACGCCCGGCTCCTGGAGTAACGTGGGCACGAAGATCATCATGTATGCGGGTTCGGCGACATCGAACAAGATCGATACCGTTTTCACGCCCCCGGAAATCACCATCGAACGGGCGCTTGGCGGCTCAGGAAACGACACGCTGACCGGTAATGATGCCGACAACATTCTGGCTGGTAACGCGGGCGAGGATAGCATCAATGGCGGTGCCGGTAACGATACATTACGTGGCAATGCCGGAGATGACACCATCGATGGCGGTGCAGGCGACGACCAAGTTTGGGCCGGTGTGGGTGATGACGGTGGCGACCTCGTCTATGGTGGCGCCGGTAATGACACCCTCGGCGGTGGTGCCGGTAATGACACCCTCGCCGGTGGTGACGGTGTCGATCTCATTTATGGCAGTGTCGGGGATGATGTTGTGGCCGCGGGCAACTGGGCCAACGGGACATCCGATATGGCCGACACCTCCAATAATACGCTTTGGAGCGGATCGGGAGACGATACCATCTATGGCGGCGCTGGTGCCGACAGCATC
>JBNKYQ010000355.1:0-2208 GCA_050300975.1 Kordiimonas sp. | reverse complement strand
TCCTCGGTTTTCACAACCGGGATAGGATCAGTGACGCTGAGCGTCTCCGATGAAGCTTGCAAGTAAGTTTCCTTTCTACTGTTCGCCCGCCAGCCAGGTCTCACCCATGTGCTGGCGAAGCTTTGTAGCCGAGGCGGGATGACGCGGTATCGTCAAAAATGCCCAGGCCGGTGATCCGGACCTGCCAAGCTTTTCCGGTGATGTCCGGAAGCGCCCAAATGTGCGGGCGAACTTGGCGTTCAGTCCAGCTATAGAATACCCCGGACGGTCAAAAACCGCAATGGGAAGCGCGCGGGCAATTTTTCGCCAGTTAACCCACTTGTCGAAGGTGGCCAGATTGTCCGCGCCCATGACCCAGATAAAACGGGTGTGGGGCATGCGTTTCTGCAGTTCCGCGATGGTATCAGCGCTATAGCGCGTGCCCAGGCGCACCTCGATATCCGTCACCATCATGCGCGGATGGCCAGCCACCAGCGCGCTGATGCTATTGGCCCGTTTGTCAAAGTCCGCCATATGCCCGGCGTCCTTCAGCGGATTGCCGGGGCTGACAAGGAACCAGACAGCGTCAACATCCAACCTGTTCAGGCATTCGCGCGCCACGTGAACGTGCCCTTCATGCGCCGGGTTGAAGCTGCCGCCATAAAGCGCCACGGTGCGGCCGCGCCACTGGGCTGCTTCTGGCAGGATTATGTTCCGGTTCCGTAACAAGACTTTTATGGCCTTGTTTGGCCGCTGCCGCGAACCTGATATTTGAAGCTTGTCAGTTGCTCAAGCCCCACCGGGCCACGGGCATGGATTCGGCCTGTGGCGATGCCGATTTCGGCGCCCATGCCGAACTCGCCGCCGTCCGCAAACTGGGTGGAGGCATTGTGCATCACGATGGCGCTATCCACCTCACGCAGGAACTTTTCAGCCACTGCCTCATCTTCCGTGATGATGCTTTCCGTGTGGCCGGATGAATTTTCCGCGATATGGGCGATCGCGCCTTCCACCCCGTCCACAAACTTGGCGGAAATGATCGCGTCAAGATATTCGGTTTTCCAATCCGCGTCTGTCGCCGGTTTCACCCGGTCATCAAGCGCCATTATCCCTTCGTCACCGCGCACTTCGCAGCCTGCGTCCAGAAGCGCACCAATGGTGAAGATGGCGATGGCTTCGGCGCTTTTGTCTACCAGTAGCGTTTCGGCGGCACCGCAGATGCCGGTGCGGCGCATCTTGGCGTTCACGACAATATCCAGTGCCTTCTGCGGGTCCGCTGCCTTGTCCACATAGACATGGCAGATGCCTTCAAGGTGCGCGAACACAGGCACGCGGCTCTCGTTCTGCACGCGCTCTACAAGCGACCGGCCACCCCGGGGCACGATGATGTCAATGAGACCAGTCATGGTCAGCATCTCGCCTACCGCCGCCCGGTCGCGGGTGGTTACCAGCTGGATGGCATCTGTGGGCAGGCCTGCGGCCTCCAGCCCTTCCTTCAGGCAGGCATGGATCGCGCCGGATGAGTTCAGGCTGTCGCTGCCGCCGCGCAAGATCACTGCGTTCCCAGCCTTCAGGCACAGGGCCCCGGCGTCTGCCGTGACGTTCGGGCGGCTCTCATAGATCACGCCGATGACGCCAAGAGGCACGCGCACGCGTGCGATCTTCAGCCCATTCGGGCGGTCCCACTCGGCCATGGTGTCGCCCACAGGGTCCGGTAGTTCGGCGATGGCTTCCAGGCCTTTGGCGATGGCGATGATGCGGCTGCGGTCAAGCGCCAGTCGGTCCATCATGGCGTCACTGAGGCCCTTCTCGCGGCCATACTCAAGGTCTTTTTCATTCGCTTCCAGAATGGCGGGCACGTTCTTCTTGAGCGCATCCGCAGCCTTCAGGAGCGCTGTGTTCTTGGCGTCGGTGGAGGCGAGCGCGAGGTCAGCCGCTGCAGCTTTCGCGCGCTGGCCCATATCCCGCATCATCAGGGAGACACTTTGCATATCGTCCATCATCTTCCTCCGTTACAAAAGCACAAGGTCGTCGCGGTGCACCAGCGCCGACCGTCCAACATAGCCCAGGATATCATAGACATCCTGCATCTTGCGGCCCTGGATTTTGGCGGCGTCGATATGGTCGTAGGACACAAGGCCTTGCCCCACCAGATGACCGTCCGGGCCCATCAGTGCCACCAGATCGCCGCGATCAAACCCACCATCCACTTCCGTCACGCCCGCGGCC
>JBNKYQ010000354.1:1977-2213 GCA_050300975.1 Kordiimonas sp. | reverse complement strand
CGCTGCCTGACGCGAGGATCGCTAGGTCAGCCAAAATCCAGTGCGCCCGGTTCCGGGACAGGATCGCCGCCTTGTGGCCACCCTCACCGAAGTGGGCGTGGACCGCCCGCGCGCCGCGACTGACGGTCTCGAATGTCTCCCCCCATGTGATGGGCACCTGTTGCCCGCCTCTCAGGTCCACCAGGAAAGGCGCGTCCGGCTTTTCCCTGGCCCAGAAATCCAGGTCCTGCATTGCT
>JBNKYQ010000354.1:0-1967 GCA_050300975.1 Kordiimonas sp. | reverse complement strand
CCGATCTCGCTCTGTCCCCACACTCTTGCCTTCCCACATGATCGCCTCCCCCGCGATTGCATATTCGTGTCTACTTCAGCAGCTCCTGCGCGATGATGGTCTGCCTGATCTGGTTGGTGCCCGCGCCGATCTCGATCACCTTGCCGGACCGGTACAAGCGGTTCACTTCCGTCTCCCGCATGAAGCCCATGCCGCCGTGGATCTGCACCGCGCTATCCAGCACCCGCATCATGGCCCGGCCCGTGTGCAGCGCCGCCATGGCTGTGCGCATATGCACCGGCCCACGCCCGCCGCCGCCTTGCTCAAGGTCATTCACTTCCTTCAGCAGCTGGTAGCTTGTCGCCCGCATGGTCTCCACGTCCGTATACATGTCCGCGAGAAGCCCCTGCACCAGCTGGAACTGGGCGATGGGGCGACCAAACTGCGCGCGCTCCTTGGCGTACTCAACGGAAAGATCGAGCGCCCGCTGCGCCACCCCGATCGAGGACGCACAAAGGAAAGCGCGTTCGATATTGAGGCCGCTCATCACCACGGCCACGCCCTGGTTTTCCGCGCCCACAAGGTTTTCCGCGGGCACGCGGCAGTCATTGAACACCAACTCGCCCGTCGGGCTGCCGCGCCAGCCCATTTTATCGAGCTTCTGGGCAACCTCGAAGCCCGCGAAGTCTTTCTCGACAATGAAGGCCGAGATTCCGTGCGCGCCCGCGTCCGGGTTGGTTTTCGCATACACCAAAAGGATATCCGCCACCGGGCCGTTGGTGATGAACATCTTGCGACCGTTGAGCACGAAATCATCGCCGTCCCGCACCGCGCTGGTCCGTATGGCCGAAGCGTCCGAACCGGCGTCCGGCTCGGTCAAGCCCAGCGCGCCGATGTCGCCGGCCACAAACCGGGGCAGATATTTCGCCTTCTGGGCGTCCGTGGCGTTACGCACGATATTATTGACGCACAGGTTTTCGCTCGCGCCCCAACTGGCACCGAAACAGTGGTTCCAGTAGCCGATGGCTTCCGCGACCAGGGCTTGGCTGATGAAATCCAGCGCCGCCCCGCCATATTCTTCCGGCACGGTGGTGCCCAGGAAGCCCACGTCCGCCATGGCCTTGTAGGCTTCAGCCGGGAACCAGTCTTCGTCATCCATCTTGGGCAGAAGCGGCCATAGCTCTTTTTCCCCGTACCGGTAAGCGGTGTCGAAAAGGGCCTGTTGGTCGGTGGTGAAGCCAAAGCTTTTGAGGTTGGGGATCATGCCGCGCTCCATCCCTGGGTGGCTAGGTGCGCGCGGGTTTCCTCTGGGCTCGTTACCTCACGTCCCGCGTTCCGGGCGCAGGCCGCCAGCGCCTCGATCATCTCACCGTTTGAGCGCGCCTTGTCACCATTTGGCAGATAGAAACAGTCCTCAAGGCCGGTGCGCAGGTTGCCGCCCAGCTCCGCCACCCGCTGGTGCACGGGCCAAACGTCCGCGCGGCCGATCAGCGTGGCCTGCCACGGGCTGCCTTCAGGCCGGTATTTCACCAGAAGCGGCAGCAGGTCCGCATCGCACGGCATGCCGGAGGCCACGCCCATGACGAAATTCACGTCCGCATGATCGACCATACCGTTCTGGATATAGAGGCCGACGGACCTGAGGATGCCTATATCAAAGCATTCGAACTCGGGCACGATGTTGTGTTCGCGCATGCAATCAAGCATCTCGGCGACCTTATCGACCGGGTTCTGGAAGGTCATGGGCGGCCATGCCCAGCTGCCGTCCCGGCGCGTCTTGAGGTAATTCAGTGTGCCCGCATTCATGGCCGCCATCTCGGGCTTGCAGTGAGCGAGATACTCCAGCACTTCCGTCTGGTCGCGGCCCACCACGCCGGTTGTCATGTTGATCACCACGCCCGGGCAGGCCGCGCGGATGGCATCATTGATCTCAAGCGCCAGCGCACCGTCCCAGCTGGGTAGATGGCCTTTGCCCGGTGCTTGCTGAC
>JBNKYQ010000353.1:0-2246 GCA_050300975.1 Kordiimonas sp. | reverse complement strand
CGATCGTCAGGCTTGAGATGCCGTCCCGCGCGAACCAGACACTATCAAAGTCACCCACATGGTGCTTTGCCGCCTTCACGTGGCTGTAGCGCTTGTCAATCTTGGTCACGGCCGCCGCCGTGCGCGCCAGAGGCCCATCATAATAAACCGGCGTGAAGCCGCCACTTTCGGTGACATAGGAAAGATTGCCGAAGCCCACCGTGTCGAAATTCAGCACATGGGTGTCCCGCTTCCTGAGCGTGTCCCTATGCTGTCGCAAATAGTGCTGAGCGCCCAACATGCCGGCTTCCTCGCCAGAGGTGACCACCAGGCGCACTTCTGTGTCGCTCGGCATGGTCTTCCAAAGCCGGGCGGCCACTTCGGTGGCTGCTGCGACGCCCGTCAGGTTGTCGTTGGCGCCTGGGGTATAGCCAAAGCGCCAGAAGTCGATGCTGGCCACCACGGCCTGCCCCACAAGCAGAAAGGCCACGATCCAGCCTGCCCAATGCGGCAACACAACATCCTGCGTGCCCATCGCAGGGATCAACACCCCAAGGCCGATAATGAATGTCCCCAAGTAAACCGACACCTTGAAATGGCGCACCTGGTCCGGGCGGTAGGCGTATGAGGACGGCGCGCTATCAAGATGCGCCATCAGGATCACCAGCCGCTTGCCTGCGCCCTTGCTGGCAGACACATTGGCCGTGACACTGCGCGCGCCCCACCAGATGAGCGGGCTGGTGCGCCAGTCGAAATACAGAAGGTGGCTGAGGAACAGCAGAAACCCTGCGATCAGCATGAAAGCCGGCGCCCAGGGCGACAAGAGCACGACAAGCGCTTGCCCTGCGGCGATCAACCAGAAGAACGGCAGGTAGGTGCGTGGGCATTTGAAGCCCTGGTCCGTCACCTCCACACCATATTCGCCGGTAAGCGCGGCCATCAGCGCCTCGCGGGCTTCCATTTCGTCCTCGCTGCCGCAGCCACGATGCGGCCATTCACTCAGCTTTTCGAAAATCTCGCGTGCTGTCAGCACCCCTGTCCCCCCGGGTTTTGTCCTTGCGATCAGATGATCACCTTTTTCCCTTACAAAATGGTGCCAAGTCCAGTAAATAAGCCCGCAAGTAGAGACGCATGAGCGGCTGCCCTTTGGGTCGCCCCTGAAAAGGTACAGTGTGATGGCAAACGAGTTTAAGGAAATCCATATCATCGGCGGCGGGCTTGCGGGCTCTGAGGCGGCGTGGCAGGCGGCGGAACAAGGCGTGCCTGTGGTGCTGCACGAAATGCGCCCGGTGCGGAAAACAGACGCCCACCACACCGACCATCTAGCGGAACTTGTGTGCTCCAACAGTTTCCGGTCCGACGACTATGAGAATAACGCCGTTGGCCTGCTGCATGAAGAAATGCGCCGCATGAACAGCCTGATCATGGCGGCGGCGGAAAAACACAAGGTGCCTGCGGGCTCCGCCCTCGCTGTTGACCGCGACGGCTTTTCCGCTGAAGTCACAGAAACACTTGAAAAGCATCCGCTGATCACCATCGAACGTGGCGAAATCGAAGGCCTGCCCCCCAAGGAATGGGACAATGTGATCGTTGCCACAGGCCCGCTGACCTCCCCGGCGCTCTCGAAAGCCGTGCTGGAGCTCTGCGGTGAGGACGCCCTCGCGTTCTTCGACGCCATCGCGCCGATCATCTACAAGGAAAGCATCGATTTCGGCACCGCCTGGTTCCAAAGCCGCTACGACAAGGGCGACGGCGCCGACTATATCAACCTGCCGATGACCAAAGCGCAGTATGAAGAGTTCGTCCAGGACCTGAACACCGGCGAAAAGACCGATTTCAAGGAATGGGAAAAGGATACGCCCTACTTTGAAGGCTGCATGCCGATTGAAGTGATGGCCGAACGCGGCCCGGAGACCCTTCGCTTCGGCCCCATGAAGCCTGTGGGGCTGACGTGCCCGCACTGGGACGAAAAGCCCTATGCTGTTGTGCAGCTTCGGCAGGATAACAAGCTTGGCACGCTCTACAATATGGTCGGTTTCCAGACCAAGCTGAAGTATGCCGAACAGACCCGCATCTTCAAGAAGATCCCGGGCCTTGAGAATGCCGAATTCGCACGCCTTGGCGGCCTGCATAGGAACACCTTCCTCAACAGCCCGAAGGTGCTCGATGGCCTGATGCGCAGCGCGTTCGGGCGGCACCCCTACGGCCGCCCGATCCTGGGCACGCCCGAGTCCGTGGCGGGCCTCCACGCCCAGGCCGTGGCCGAG
>JBNKYQ010000352.1:0-2249 GCA_050300975.1 Kordiimonas sp. | reverse complement strand
GATCAGCGCCCTGGTCAAATTTGGGCGCATGGCTGCAATGGTGTGTGCATAAGTCCGGGGGAGGATATAATCTGCCATTGCTTTCACCTTTGTCGTTCTAGACGACTCAATTACACTATAAATTCCTTAATTTTCAGATAAGACCACAATATGTAGTGTTTCACGCGCATTTACGGGGGCATGAAAACAGAGTAGAATCGGCCTAAGGCCACAGAAGGAGGGCGTATGACCGTCCAACCGTCGAGCATGGGGGAACAGGTCGCTTTCAAGAAAGGCGACACCATCTATGCGCAAGGTGACGACAGCACTGGCGTTTATATGATTCTTGACGGCCAGATCGATATCTGGCGCTACGAAGGCGAGAACAGCCACCATATTGCAGCCCTTGGAAGCGGCGAGCTTCTTGGCGAAGTCAGCGTCATTGAAAAGAAGAAACATTCGGTGACAGCGCGCGCTTCGCGCGATACGGCAGCGCTTTTCATCACAGCTGAAGCCTTCCGAAAAAGTTTCGCCGACCCGCTTGTTCGCCATGTGGTACATACGCTGGCCAACCGGCTCAGAAGCTCATACGCCATCCAGGACGCGATTGAGGCAAAAACCGACCAACCCGCCCAGTATAAAAGCAAGCACCCGATCATTGAGGGCGAAAGCCGTCTTGTTGCTGACAAACTGCTAACATTTGCAGAAGTGAAAGAGTTTCCCTTCTTGGTTGGCAATATCGCCAGCAAGAGCGACCACGCGATCGTTACTGCCCTGAACATGAAGGTGCCCTTGAATAACACGCCGGAACTATCAGACAGTCATTTTGAAGTGATCAAGCGAGATGGCAGCATCTGGATCAGGGATCTCGGGAGCCAGCATGGCACCATGGTCAATGGCCAGAAGCTGGGCAAATACACCATGAATGCCACGGCAAAGCTGAAAACGGGCCGCAATCATGTGGCGGCGGGCGGGCCTGAAAGCCCGGTGAAGTTCCTGATTACAGTGCCACCAGGCGCAGGTGATGCCTAGCTCATTTCCTTCATCAGGCGGGATTTCTGGCGGTCCCAGTCGCGCTGTTTGACGTCCTCGCGCTTGTCACGGACGTTCTTGCCTTTCCCGAGACCGATCAGGATTTTGGCCCTGCCCCGCTCGGTGAAATAGATCTTGAGCGGCACGAGCGTATAGCCTTGACGCTGCACAGCGCCCGCGAGCCTATTGATTTCGCGCCGGTGCATAAGGAGCTTCTTGGGGCGACGCGGTTCATGGTTGAAACGGTTGCCATGGGAAAATTCGGGGATGTGGGCGTTCACTAGCCACAGTTCGCCGTTCTTTTCCTCGGCATAACTTTCGCGGATATTCGCCTCACCGTTCCGGAGCGATTTCACTTCCGTACCCGTCAGCGCGATCCCTGCCTCATGCTCGCTCTCGATATGATAGAGGTGCCGTGCCTTGCGGTTATCAGCCGCGACACGGTTTGGCAGGGAGCCCTTGCTTTTATTCTTATTCTTGCCCGCCATAATGTTTATCCGAAGGTTACCGGCTCAAGCTCGAGGTCATGCAGGATGGCATCGATGGTGGAGCGCAGGGCTTCCGTGGCCGGCAAGAGCGGCAGGCGCACCATGTCTGTGCCGATACCGAGCGTTGAACAGGCATATTTGGCCGGTGCAGGGCTTGGCTCCGCAAACATGGCGCGGTGCAATGGCATCAACTTGTCCTGAATGGCAAGCGCGGTTTTATAGTCGCCATTGAGGCAGGCTGCCTGCATTTTGGCGCAAAGGCCCGGAGCCACGTTTGCCGTCACGGAAATACAGCCCACGCCGCCCATGGCATTGAAGCCGTGCGCTGTGGCATCTTCGCCCGACAGCTGGATGAAATCAGGGCCCATGGCCGCCCGCTGGCTTGCACAGCGGTCCAAATCACCGGTGGCATCCTTGACGCCAACAATGCGCGGCAGCTCGAACAATTGCGCCATCGTCTCAGTCGCCATATCCACAACCGAACGGCCTGGAATATTATAGATGATGATCGGCAGGTCGGATGCGTCGTGCACCGCCTTGAAGTGGGCGTAAAGGCCGGCCTGACTTGGCTTGTTATAGTATGGCGTCACCACCAGCGCGCCATCAGCACCCACTTTTTCAGCGTGTTTGATCAGGCCAATGGCCTCAAGTGTATTGTTGGACCCGGCGCCCGCGATAACGGGCACACGTCCGCCAGCGGCCTCAACACACAATTCCACCACAAGCTTGTGTTCATCGTGGCTCAGCGTT
>JBNKYQ010000351.1:0-2252 GCA_050300975.1 Kordiimonas sp. | reverse complement strand
TGACCGGCGAAATGTCGCTTATGGAAGTCGGCGCTGTGCTGATCCTTGCCGTCGGCATTTTCCTCAGCACATCCACCAAGGGCAGTGGTGGCGGCACCGCGCGCGAAAACGGCATCCTGTTCGCACTACTGACCGGAACCATGATCGCGGCCTACACGGTGGTGGACGGACTTGCCGTCAGGCGCGCGCCCGCGGAACTCACTTACATCCTCTGGTCCGGTATCGGCTTTTCCCCCATTTTCATCTCCTATGGTCTCTATCGGCGCGGGATGAAAATTTTCTGGGATGCGCTGGCGGTGTGGCGCCCCGGTATGCTGGCCGCCGTGATCGCGCACGTGGGCTACGGCATCGCGCTTTATGCCTACAGTATCGGATCACTCGGCGAAGTGGCCGCCATCCGCGAAACCAGCATCCTCTTTGCCCTCGCCATCGGTGTTTTCTGGCTGAAGGAAACCATCACCCGCCGTCGGCTGCTGGCCGTGCCCCTGATCGCCGCCGGGGCCATTTTGCTGAAATTGGTCTAGTAGATTTACTCATTCATAAAATCGATTAATACGTCAACCTTAATCAATTTCACAGCTAAATCCAGGCTTGTTATAACCACCTCATCAAAGCAACGGAGGATTTTATGACTAGCTTTGCACAGACTGACCAACAGAAAATGGCCGTATCCCTGAAGCCTGTATTGGCTGAGACGGTGCAGCTTTATGTGCTGACACAGAACGTCCACTGGAACGTGACTGGCCCTCTGTTCCAGGCAGTGCATACGCTGACTGAAACACAGTATACGGAACTGGCCGCCGCGATCGACGATATCGCTGAGCGCATCCGTACCCTGGGCGAAAAGGCACCAGGCCGCATGTCTGCCTATATGGAGCTTGGGACCATCAGCGAAGGTGACGAGAACGCGAGCGCCGAAGACATGGTTCGCGCCCTTGTGGACGCCAACCAGATCGTGGCTGACCGCATTCGTCCGCTGATCGGCAAGGCCGCAGATGCTGGCGACGAAGTGACCGCCGGTCTGTTGACCGACCGCCTGACAGTGCATGAGAAGGCGGGATGGATGCTCCGCGCCATGCTCGGCTAAAGCCTAAAGCCTGTCTCTCAGCCAATAGTAAAATACGGCGAGAGAGACCGCCTGCTGGCCCAGCCAGCGCGCACAAGACAAATGCCCGAACGGCACCCGCCGTTTGGGCATTTTTGCGAACAGGTCATAGTGCTGCGCATCCCCGCCCCCGATGGCCTGCCCCAGCATATCCCCAGCCAGGTTACCCATATTGACGCCGTGGCCGGTATAGCCCGCGCCGTACCAGATGTTGTCGCCTACCCGGCCAATCAGCGGTACCTGGCCATAGGGCACACCAAGCCGCCCGCCCCACTCATGGGTGATTTTCACCCCTTCAAGCTGCGGCCAGATCTTGAGAAGCCGTGGCAATAGCTTGGCCTGCACAGATTTGGGCTTGCGCCCCGAATAATTCACCCGCCCACCAAACAATACCCTGCCGTCCGATGACATGCGGAAATAGTCACACACTTTCTTGGTATCACAGATAGCGTAGCCCTTGGGGTTCAGCTCCTCAAGAAGCGCGGTATCGAGCGGTTCAGTTGCCATCATATAGCTGGCGGCCGCACTTGATGTGCCCGTCAGTTCCCTGACCGGCAGTTGGTGGTGCACATTGGCGGCCAGCAAGAGGTGATCGGCGGTCACGTCGCCGTCCGCTGTCATCACCCGTACCTGGCGCCCCGGCTCAATCCCGGTAACCGGGCTATGCTCATGGATGGACGCCCCTTTTGACGCTGCCCCACGCGCAAGCCCGACGCACAGCTTCAGCGGATGCAGGTGACCGTCAGACAGGCTGAGGAGTCCCCCCAGGAAATGCTCACCGCCCATGGTGGCCCTGAGTTCATCAACGCCCATGAAATGCCATCCCCGATCAGGGAACTTGGTCTCCATCTCATTATAGTGGTGATAAAGCGCCGCCAGCTGTCGCGGCGTCGAGGCCACCTCAAGCCAGCCGGGTGTCAGGTCGCAGGTGATGCCATAGTCGTCGATGCGGCGGCGGATCAGGTCATGCCCCGCCCACATCATGGCGTCCACGGCCCGCGCGCCTTCTTCCCCATAGCGTTTGGCCAGTTTTTCCTGCCCGACGAAACCGCGGATCATCTGCCCGCCATTGCGCCCCGAAGCGCCCCACCCCACCTGGTGCGCCTCCAGCAGAATGACGCTTTTGCCAGCCTCAATCAGCGTGCAG
>JBNKYQ010000350.1:0-2257 GCA_050300975.1 Kordiimonas sp. | reverse complement strand
TGGCCGCCGTTTCGAATGATATGAGGCAGGCAGGCAAAGGTTTCGACGTTGGACAGCACGGTGGGCTGGCCCCAGAGCCCTTTTTCAGTCGGGTACGGTGGTGGCTTCATCGGATTCGGACGATTGCCCATCAGCGCCAGTTTCTGTTGCTGTGGCGCTCGCCGAAAAGCTCGATACGCTCGTTGGTTTCTTCGCCATCGACAAGCGCCCGACGGGATCGAAAGACCCCTATGCGCTCAGGCGCGCGGCGCTTGGTGTTATCCGCCTGATCACGGAAAACGGCATCCGCCTGCCGCTTGAGCATGTACTGGGCTTGGCGGCCAAGCCGCTGAAGCCATATCTGGAACTGCACGCCGAAGGCGGTGAGGACGCGATCCTCAAGCATCTGGAAAGCATGTTCGAAGAGCATCTCCTGCCGTTCTTTGCTGATCGCCTGAAAGTTCAGCAGCGCGACCTGGGCGTGCGCCACGACCTGATCGACGCCGTGTTCGCCAAGGGTGATGACGATTTGGTGCGCATCCTGAACCGGGTGTCGGCGCTGTCGAATTTCCTCGAAAGCGATGACGGCTCCAACCTCCTCGCCGGCTACAAGCGTGCGGCGAACATCCTGAAGATCGAAGAAAAGAAAGACGGCAAGTCTTATGATCAGGATGTTCTTGAAGCCGCGCTGGTTGATCCGGAAGAGGAAGCCCTCGCAGTGGCGCTGACGCGTGCGGCTACTGACGCGGAACACGCGCTGGGCGCAGAAGATTTTGAAAAGGCGATGGCCGCTCTATCTACACTTAGAGCGCCAATCGATGCCTTCTTTGACAAGGTAACGGTGAACGCCGATGATGAAGCGCTGCGGGCGAATCGCCTTGCGCTTCTAAGCCAAATTCGTGCCGCGGTGAACACCGTGGCCGATTTCAGCCTGATCGAAGGCTGACCAACAAAATGGCCGGGCAACCAGATATAAAAACTGCCCGGCGCCCCGATGAAATCAGCGTGCCGGAAGGGGACTTGGGCGCGCGACAAAGGACTGTAGAGCATCATGACCAAGTGGGTATACAGCTTTGGTGATGGCGCGGCTGAAGGCCGTGCCGATATGAAAAACCTCCTGGGCGGCAAGGGTGCAAACCTTGCAGAAATGGCCTCCTTGGGCCTGCCGGTGCCCCCGGGGCTTACGATTACCACGGAAGTCTGCACCTATTATTATGCAAACGGCCAAGAGTATCCCGACACGCTTGAAAGCGAAGTCAACCAGGCCATTGCCAAGATCGAGAAAAGCGTTGGCGCCAAATTTGGCGACAAATCGAACCCGCTTCTGGTGTCTGTGCGGTCTGGCGCACGGGTTTCCATGCCGGGCATGATGGACACAGTCCTCAACCTTGGCCTCAATGACGAGACCGTTGAAGGCCTGGCCACAAATAGCGAAAACCCGGGCTTTGCCTGGGACAGCTACCGCCGCTTCATCCAGATGTACTGCGACGTGGTGTTGGGCGTGGACCACTATCACTTCGAAGAGCTGCTTGAAATCCACAAGGAAGAAAAGGGCGTTGACCTGGACACTGACCTGGATGCCGACGACTGGAAAAGCGTCGCACAGCAGTTCAAGGCCAAGGCCGAAGAGGAACTGGGCTATCCGTTCCCGCAGGATGTGCGCGAGCAGCTGTGGGGTGCCATCGGCGCCGTCTTCTCCAGCTGGCAGATCGAACGCGCCAAGGTTTACCGCAAGCTCAATAACATCCCGGAAGACTGGGGTACGGCTGTGAACGTACAGGCCATGGTATTCGGCAACATGGGCGACACGTCGGCAACCGGTGTGGCCTTCACGCGGGACCCATCTACCGGTGAAAACGAATATTACGGTGAGTATCTGATCAACGCGCAGGGTGAAGATGTGGTGGCGGGTATACGCACGCCGCAGAACCTGACCAAAGCTGCCCGCGAGGCCGCTGGCGCCACGCTGCCGTCGATGGAAGAAAGCATGCCTGAAGTGTTTGCGGAGCTTGCCGATGTGTTCGAAAAGCTCGAGCGCCACTATAAAGACATGCAGGACATCGAGTTTACCGTTCAGCGCGGCAAACTGTGGATGCTGCAGACCCGATCCGGCAAGCGGACCGCCAAGGCGGCGCTCAAGATCGCCGTTGAAATGGCGGCTGACGGCCTGATTGACGAGAAAACAGCCGTGCTGCGCGTAGAGCCTGCGGCCCTTGACCAGTTGTTGCACCCAACACTGGACCCAGACGCCCCGCGCGACGTTCTGACCCGCGGCCTG
>JBNKYQ010000349.1:0-2308 GCA_050300975.1 Kordiimonas sp. | reverse complement strand
CTCCTTTAGCCACCGATGAGAGCATCTTTTCTGCGATCAAACGCCAAGATATTTTGCTCTACCATCCATACGACAGCTTTACGCCGGTAGTGGATTTTCTCTATGCAGCTGCACGAGACCCCGACGTATTGGCCATCAAGCAGACGCTCTATCGCGCTGGGTCCCAGTCGCAGATCATCAAGGCGCTGATTGAAGCCGCCGAAGCCGGCAAGTCTGTAACCGCTGTTGTGGAACTGAAGGCCCGCTTTGACGAAGAACAGAATATCAAGTGGGCGCGTGACCTGGAGCGCGCCGGCGTTCACGTCGTGTTTGGCTTCATTGACCTGAAGACCCACGCCAAGGTTTCCATGGCCGTGCGGCGCGAGAACGGCAAGCTCAAGAGCTATATGCACTTCGGCACCGGCAACTATCACCCAATTACCGCGCGTTTCTATACCGATCTGTCCTTCTTCACGGCTGATCCGGCGCTCGCGCGCGACACCAACAAGATGTTCAACTATCTCACAGGTTACGTTGAGCCTGAAGGGATGGAAAAGCTGGCCATGTCGCCCTTCACGCTGCGCGACCGTTTGATCAGCCTGATCGATAATGAGATCGAGATTGCGCGCGCTGGTGGCCCAGGTGCCGTTTGGGTGAAGTTGAATTCGCTTCTTGATCCCAAGATCATCGACAAGCTCTATGAGGCTTCGATGAACGGCGTGCAGGTGGACCTTGTGGTGCGCGGTATCTGTACGCTACGCCCGGGTATTCCGGGACTTAGTGAGAATATTCGCGTTCGGTCCATCGTGGGCCGCTTCCTTGAGCACGCGCGCATCAGCTGCTTCGGCAACGGCCACGGCCTGCCGTCGCGCCACGCCAAGGTGTTTATTTCCAGCGCGGACTGGATGCCGCGGAACTTTGACCGCCGCGTTGAAAGCCTGGTGCCGATCGAGAACCCGACCGTCCATGACCAGATCATGGGGCAGGTGATGGCCGCGAACCTGAAGGACAATACCCAGTCCTGGAGTATGGCGCCGGACGGCAGCTTCACCCGGAACCAGCCGAAGGAAGGCGAAAAAGAGTTTATCGCCCACCATTATTTCATGACCAACTCGTCGCTTTCTGGTAGAGGCAAGGCCTTGGGTGGCGACAAGAAAATCACGCCGCTGATTGATTACAGTATTGAGGACTAAGCAGCATGTTTGAAGCGGCGGCCCGGGCCGATAATTATATCGCAGTCATCGACATTGGCTCCAACTCAGTCCGGCTTGTCGTTTTCTCCGGCCTCAAACGCGTCCCTGACGTCATCTTCAATGAAAAGGTCATGTGTGGCCTTGGTGCCGAGATCGGTACCACGGGCAAGATGGGCAGGATCGCCATGGACAGTGCCGTGGCGACGCTCAAGCGTTTCCGTGCGCTGTGCGAACAGATGCAGGTGGAGCGGATTGAGGTGCTTGCAACCGCAGCCGTGCGCGACGCAAAGAACCGCAAGGCCTTCATCAACCGCGTTCGCAAGGAATGCGGGATTGAGATTGTAACCATCGACGGCCTTGAAGAGGCACGGCTGGCGGCACACGGTGTGATCTCGGCAGAGCCGCACGCAACAGGCATCATGGGTGACCTTGGTGGCGGCTCGCTGGAGCTGGCACGTATCGAAGACGGCAAAGTGCATGAAACAATCAGCCTGCCCATCGGGCCGCTGCGCCTCCAAAGTAAGTTTGGGGACAACCGGCGCAAGATCCGGCGGTACCTAAAGGATCTGCTTGAGGATATCCCGTGGCTCCATGATTGCCACGGCCAGAACCTTTATCTGGTAGGGGGGGCATGGCGGAATATCGCCAAGCTGATGATGCGCGAGAAATCCAATCCGTTGCCGATCCTGCAAGGGTACCGCAACAGCCGGCCCGAATTCACCAATTACTGCAAGCGCATCAGCCGCTTGCTGCCGGATGACATCCCGTTTGCGTCGCTTCTCACGAGCCGGCGCCGGGAGGTGATGCCAACCGCCGCCATCCTGATGATGGAGGTCATGGCGGCCATGCGCGCCAAGATGGCGGTTGTTTCCACCTACGGCATCAGGGAAGGGCTGATCTACGACATGATCCAAGAAAAGGAGCGGCAAATGGACCCGTTTCTTTTCACCTGTCACGTGCTGGCGGCCGAGCGGTCGCGTTTTGCGGAGCATAGCGAGCTACTTTATGAATGGACCCGCCCGCTGTTCTGGCACAAGGTGCCTAATCCGGCACTGCGTGAGAAACTTCACCATGCTATTTGCCTCCTAAGCGATATTGCCTGGCGCGGGCACCCGGATTTCCGCGCTGAAAAGGCA
>JBNKYQ010000348.1:0-2337 GCA_050300975.1 Kordiimonas sp. | reverse complement strand
CCCTCCTGGGGGCTCGGCGAGCAGCGCTACCTCTACGCCTTCGGCGAGGCGGCGCTCGCCGAGCGCCTCGCCGCCTGCGACGTCCCTGACGACCTCGGCGACGGCCTCGCGGGCGCCATGAATTTCCGCCGAGCCAAACAGCTGGTGAAGGGCCGCGTGGACAGCATCAGCGGTTGCGTAGTCGAAGGCGATATGCTGACTGTGCAAGTGCTTTCGGAACCGTCGGCGCTTGAAGGCAAGGCCCTTCCTGTCACGCCCCGCCCGCGCCTTCTTGGCCGCTATGTGGTGGCGGAAGCCGGCGGTGCACGGCTGAATTTTTCCAAGGACCTGGGCCCCAAGGCGCAGAAGACCCTGACGCCAATGCTGACCGATGCGGCATCCAAAGCCGCGGTCATTGTGCGCAGCCATGCAGGCAGCGTGGCGCCCGAGGCTGTGGTGAATGAGGCGCAGATGCTGGTCGGCGCCCTTGTGGGCGACAGCGACAAGCCAGGTCTTCTGTTCGCCCACAGCCCACAGGCGCAGGCGCTGTTGGCGGCACCACACGGCGAAGAGGATATCTTCATTGAGGGCGGTAGCGCGCTGGCGGACGCCAAGGCTGTTGCAGCCCGCCTGTGGCCCGATGTGGCCGCGCGGCTGAAGCCCTATACGGGCGAGACAGCCGCGTTTGAAGAATACGGCGTGAATGAAGCGGTTGAAGAGGCCCTGTCGGACCGGATCGACCTGCCGTCCGGCGGCTGGATTTCGATCACCGCCACTCCGGCGCTGACTGCAGTCGACGTGAACATGGGCGGCGCGCTCAAGGGCCGCAGCGCGAATGAAGCCAAGCTGATCACCAACATGGAAGCCGCGATGGCCGTAGCCTGGCACCTGAAGTTTCAGGATATCGGCGGCCTGGTGGTGGTGGACTTCATCGATATGTCTTCAAAGGGCCACGCCAAGGAATTGATGGATACCGTGCATGCGGCCTTCAAGAACGACAGCGTGCCGGTGCAGCACACCGGCCTGTCGCAGTTCGGCCTGATGGAAATCAACCGCAAGCGCGCCGGCCTCAGCCTTCGGGACCGTATGATGGTGCGCACCGCGCCCAAGGCCCGCGCGCAGGCACAGGCGTTGCAGCTGCTGCGCGACGCCCAGCGCATGGCAAACCGGGCCGAACCCGGCACGCTGGTGATCGCGGCGCCTGAGGGTACAAAGGCCTGGCTGGAGGCACGCGCGGACGTGACCGAATCGCTCCAGCAATCAACAGGGCGCGCCCTCGCGATTGAGGTCGCAGACGCGCCGTCAGTATGGCTCAGGGCATAAAAGGGAAAGGCAGATGACCGAACAGAACGAGATGCAGAAAACCGGCGGCAAGTGCCCCGAATGCGGCAAACCCGGGGTTCAGAAATTCCGCCCCTTCTGTTCAAAACGCTGCGCCGATGTTGATCTGGGCAAATGGTTCAACGAGGAATATACCCTGCCCGGCGACACGGAAATTCCGGACGACATTGGTGAAGGCGAGCCTTCGTAACAAAGCCGTCAAAAAAATTCGATTCAGCGCTGGACAGGCCCAAAGTTATTGCCTATAAGCGCCTTCGCTGAAGCGGTACTTGTGCCGCAGACGTGGCATGCCCGGATAGCTCAGTTGGTAGAGCAGCGGATTGAAAATCCGCGTGTCGGTGGTTCGAATCCGCCCCCGGGCACCATTTTTCTAATTGCTTTCCGTCAAGCGCAAGCAGATTATGGCCTATACTTGGGTATAGGCGGGTACGTCGCGGCCAGTCCGATCATTTTTGATCCGGTGATGTGAGTTGAAAAGAGCGCTAACAAGACAATTTATTGAAACTCTGACTCCTCCTGAAAGCGGCGAGATTTGGATTGCAGATACAATTGTCAGGGGGTTTGGCCTGCGCTTCTGGTCAAGCAAAAAGGGTCGATCAGGCGCATACGCGGTTAGGGTGGTTGACTCTTACGGCAAGCCTCGCCGCCGAACATTTCACCATTTGCCTAGCTCACAGTTAACTTGGCTTCTGCGCTTCTGCTCCGAAGAAAGTTTCTACGAAAGGGACCAGACCGCCCATTTGTCGCTGCTCTTAGACGAGGCCCGGGAATGGGCAAGGCAAGAAATCCGGCGACTAAAAGGAAAACAGCCGATGTTACAAGATTCGGTTGCGATAACGGCTGAATATGAGCGGATGCGACAACATGTAGGAAGTTACATCGACGCTAAACCTTTGGGCTCTCTGATAAATTCACTACTCCACCACGGATCGGCGCGCGGTTGGAATGAACTGTATTGCGACAGGCTCAGAGCGGCATATAACGCATTCGATCCAAATGGTGATGTAGCTGCAATGA
>JBNKYQ010000347.1:0-2415 GCA_050300975.1 Kordiimonas sp. | reverse complement strand
AGGCCCCATGGCTGAGAAGATCAAACAGGGTGGCTTTATCATGGAGCAGCAGGCCGATGAGGACCTGCTGCTCATTGAGGCTTATGGTGATGGTGGCTTCCGCCTGATGGAGCGCCGCGTTGAAGGCGGTGTTCTTGTTTTGCCAACGGGGTTTTACCCTATGGATGCCAAGACGTTGGCGGACCTCACGCCAGAACATTTCAGCCGGATCATGAATGAAGGCGACCGCCCGGAAATCGTGTTGGTGGGCACAGGTGCAAAGATGCAGCTTCTGCCCGCTGCAATCCGGCAATTCCTCGAAGCCGCCAACATCGGCTTCGATATTATGGATACGGGCGCCGCTGCCCGGACCTACAATGTCCTCCTGATGGAACAGCGCCGGGTTGCCTGCGTGCTGCTGCCCGTTGATTAACCAATTTGGCCTTGCCTTGCGACGAACGGTTCGTCGCAACGGCGCCCTTCGGTTCACCGCAACCCCGCACAATCCGCCGCACCAAGCCCACATTTCGTCGCTTCCACCTTCCGCCAGCGACCCAACGTGCGCATCCTTGACTTCACAAGAACGTGAAGCCGGGGAGTGGCCCGAGTAGATCACGACAGTCGAGGATAGAGTTTTTTCTGGCGCCGAACTGGTAGCCGGGAGATACTCAGAAGAAGAAATGGAGATTTCCCATGTGGATGACACCAAAACAAATGCGCCGTGCCGCTGCCGTTGTCGGCATTGCAGCCTCCAGCCTGATGGTCATTGGCGTTGGTAATGCGATGGCCGCTTTGGGCGGTGATGATGAAAAGGCTGAGCAGGCCGAAAAGACGGAGAAAAACAAGCGGACCATCCGCGTGGTCAAAAGCGGCGACAGCAAGGTTGTGGTGGAGCGGAAAGGCCACCGCACAGTGCTGGCAACAAGTGACCGCGAAGCTTTCGAGAAAAAGCATAAAGAGGCCTTGAAGGAAGCCAAGGCAGCCCTTGCCGAAGTGTCCGAGCGCCTGGCGAAAGCCAAGAACAAGAGTGAAAAGCAGGCGCTGAAGGCTGCCCAGCGAGGGTTGCAGGCAGCCATCGTGTCCCTTGAGGAACGTCGCATGCGACATGTCATAGTTGCGCCGAGCCGGGTAGAGATTGCAAGAATCGAGTCTGATGCGATGGCGGATGCGCTGGAACATCTTGCGGACCGTGAGGTGGAGCTGACGGAGATGCGCGTAGACCTCAAGGGCGATATCGCCGAAGCCCGCCGCGAAATCGAAGAGGCCCTGGGAGACCTGGAGCTTGAACTTGATCTGGACGGCGATGTGCGGACCCTGCGTATAGAATCGCTCAAGTCAGCGGAGCTGTCGCTCGAAGAGATGGAAAAACATCACCTCGAAGCGCTGAAACGGGCTGAAGAAGATATCAAGCGTGAGCGTGAACGGCTTGAGGAACGCCTGCGCGAGCGCGAGGCTGAGGCCCAAAAGAAAGACAACTAGTCTTCCTTGATGGTGGAAAGGTATGAGGGTGGCCTTCAGGGCTACTCTCATCTGCTGTCTTGGGGCTATGCCGAAAGTTTACTTGTCGACGGTGTAATAATGTAGCATTATTCGTTGACAAGTGGGAATTGGAACCAAACATGAAACGCATCCTTGTTGCTGTAGCATCCGTCGCCGTCGTTGGCAGCGCCACCGCGCTCGCTGGCGAACGTATGGTTGCGTTTGACAGCATGGGAACCATGATGCTTGAGCACGAAGCAGAAGAGGTTCGTGAGGAGGTCCGTGAAGTTTCCTACCGCTCGCCCGACCTGGCGCGGTGCGAACAGAAGGAAGAGGATATTCGGGCCCGCCTGAATGACCTGAACCTGAGTTTCGCAGAATCCTTCTCGCAGTCCTTTGCCACCAGCGATGCTGTTGACATGGAAGTCTTTGAAAGCCGCATTGAAGCCATGACGGGGCGCCTGTCGGAACTGAAGATGCAGAAGATCGCCCAGTTGGGTGTGTTGAAGCAGTCGCTTGCGGAACACCGGGCTGAGCTGGACAAATATCGGGACTCCTTCAAGGATGATGCCCTTTATGCCAAGGTATTGAGCGCGCTGGAGCGGGCCGAACAGGCCATGGCATCGGAATAGCTGAGGCTAAATAGTCAGTAATTGAACCGGGCAAAGGCTCGGTTTTTTATTGTCTGGCGGTGATGAGCGTTCGCTCATGCTCTCGTTCTTACGCAATAGTATTTCGCTAGATAAGAAAAACCATTCCGATCATTGCGTGCAGCCGTTGCGCTCATGCCAAAATTCCCTTAGAGCTAGGCGTTCACATAGGGCGCACTGGCGCGTCCGGTTTTCGATAATATCCAAGGTAAAAAAGGTCATGAGCAATCAAGAGTTTTACCGCATCAGGCGGTTGCCCCCTTATCTATTCGCTGAAGTGAATCAGATGAAGGCGGCGGCACGAGCG
>JBNKYQ010000346.1:0-2439 GCA_050300975.1 Kordiimonas sp. | reverse complement strand
CACCATGGGCTTCGGCAGGCGGAAGCGCTTGGCGTCGCCTTCGCGCGCTGCGGCCTCTACAGCTGGCCCGCCCGGGTATCCGAGGCCCAGTAATTTCGCTGTTTTATCAAAGGCTTCGCCGGCGGCATCGTCGATAGTCGTCCCGAGGCGTGTGAAGGCGCCAACGCCGGTGACCGACAGGATCTGGCAGTGCCCGCCCGAGACCAGCAAGAGGAGGTAGGGGAAGCTGATATCCTCGACCAGCCGCACGGTGAGTGCGTGGCCGGCCAGGTGATTGACAGCAACGAAAGGCTTGCCGGTAGCCGCAGAAATCGCTTTCGCGGTCATCACCCCAACCATCAAGCCACCCACAAGTCCGGGGCCCGTAGTGGCGGCAATGGCATCCAGATCATCAAAGCCGATGCCCGCGTCTTTCATCAAGAGTTCCAACAGCTTATCCAGATGCGAGATATGCTGGCGCGCCGCAATTTCCGGCACCACGCCGCCGAATTCGGCATGGTCGTCGATCTGGGTCAACACCCGGTGCGCAAGGATCTGCTTGTCTGCGCTGACGATCGCGGCAGCCGTTTCGTCACAGCTGGTCTCGATCCCCAGAACGAAGGGACGCTTCGGGTTTTCCGCTATGGCTGCCTGGTTTTCCACCGCATTATTCCTGTCCGGCGCCAAATGGGCACACTCATGGTCGCTATCGTGCCCTCATGGCACAAAAGGGCACACCCATAGGGCCCAAAAGTGCCCCGGGGCCGGGACATTTTGTCCCTTCGACGTATCTTGCCCCATTTGGGCTTTAGCCCGATAGCATAAAGTTCTATAAGCCAGAGGATGAGCACGCGGCTGATCCTGTCTGGCCGCGCCCGCAATAGCACCAGAAGAGGCATCCGTGCAAGAAGCGACCGTGAGCAACAAGATTTTGAAGATCGGCACCCGTGGCAGCCCGCTTGCGCTGGCCCAGGCCGAGGACGTGAAAGCCCGCCTTGTGGCGGCGCATGACCACCTGAATGCGGACAATGTGGAAATCGTGGTGATCAAGACCACCGGCGACCGCATTCTGGACCGCCACCTGATGAACGCGGGCGGCAAGGGCCTGTTCACCAAGGAGATCGAGGACGCGCTGCTCGGTGGCGAGATTGACTGCGCGGTCCACAGCTCGAAGGATATGCCGACCCACCTGCCGGAAGGGCTGGCGCTGACGGTGTTCCTTCGCCGAGAAGACCCGCGCGATGTCTTCATGAGCGCAAGCGTTGACCGGTTTGCCGACCTGCCGGAAGGCGCAACCCTTGGAACAGCGTCGCTCCGGCGCCGGGCGCAGGCACTGCGGCTGAGGCCTGACCTGAAGGTTGTCACCTTCCGCGGCAACGTGCAGACGCGGTTGAAGAAACTGGCGGCGGGTGAGGCCGAAGGCACGTTTCTGGCGCGCGCAGGGCTGAACCGCCTGGGCATGGCCGACAAGGCCACCGAAACCCTACCGATAACTGATTTCCTGCCGGCCCCGGCACAGGGCGCTGTGACGGTGGAGGTGCGCACCTCTGACGGCGCGATGATCGAATTGCTGAAGCCGCTTCACTGCCGAGAGACCGCTGTGGCGGTGACAGCCGAGCGTGCGTTCCTGGGCGCCCTGGACGGCAGTTGCCGCACGCCGATTGCGGCGCACGCCACCCTTGATGGCGATACGCTTTCCCTCAAGGCCCAGCTTATGTCGCTTGACGGCACCCAGGTGTTTGAAAGAACGGGTGAATGCACCGCAGAGATTGACCACGCCGCCGACCTCGGTAAAGATATCGGGGCACGGATACGCCAAGACGCAGGCGAAGCATTTTTTGATGACCTCGCCCGCGCCATCGAAGCGGAGATAGAATGACCACAGTCCTTATCACGCGCCCCATGGAAGAAGCCACGCCGACAGCGGAGAAGCTGGAGGCCATGGGGCACCGGGTAATCATCGCGCCGATGATCCAGATCGACCCTGTCTCCTTTGAAATCCCCAGCGAAGACCGCAGCCTGATTGTCACCAGCAAGAATGGCGCACGGCTTGGTCTTGCCAACATCGGCAACAAGGACCGCCCGATCTTCGCGGTGGGCGAGGAAACGGCAAACGAGGCGCGCAGGCTTGGGTTCACCAACGTCACCGCGGGCCCCGGTACAGCGCGTCAGTTGGTACCAATCCTTCTGGACGAGGGGCTTTCGGAGAAGCGCAAGTTTACCCACCTTGCGGGCAACGTGATCAGCTACAATATCGCCGACGTGCTGCGCGGCGAGGGCCTGGACGCCGATACCTGCGTCACCTACCAGTCGCGTCCGCTCCGGGCTTTCTCTGCCGGGGTGCAGGAAGCGTTGGAGGAAGGCGAAATCAATGTCGCCCTCTTTTATTCGCCGTGTACTGCCACCACATTTGAGGAAGCAGCGGCAGAATATGGCCGGTCCGACTGGTTGTCCAAGATG
>JBNKYQ010000345.1:0-2450 GCA_050300975.1 Kordiimonas sp. | reverse complement strand
AGCCGTAACCGGGATGGACGGCCTCCGCGCCGGTTTTTTTGCATGCGTCGATGATTTTCTCCGCGCGCAGATAACTTTCCACCGCCGGGGCGGGGCCGATATGCACAGCCTCGTCCGCCATTTCCACATGCAGCGCGTCGGCGTCTGCGTCGGAATAAACGGCGACCGTCTTGATGCCCATACGCTGCGCCGTCTTGATCACACGGCACGCAATTTCCCCCCGGTTGGCAATCAGGATCTTATTGAACATGAAACGGTTCCCTTATTCGTCGTTTTTCTTTTTGCGGCGTCCGGACGCCAAATACCAGAGCGCGCCGATAACGCCTGCGCCCAGCATGAAATAGATGCTGCCGCCGCCACCGCTGAACATGGTGGCGCCAAGCGAGAAGCCAAAAATCCCGCCCAGGACGAAGGCCCAGACGGCAACAGAGCGAAGTTCAGAGCGTTTGGCGATACCGCCAACCTTGTCTTCCGCGTCCTTGGGGATGGGTCTAGCCATCGGACTTATCCTCCTTGCCAATGTCCTTCATCATGTCGGCGTTCTTCTTAAAGAGCCAGAAGGCAAAGGCGAACAGAAGGAGGCTGACGCCGCCCGCGTAGCGCATCAGGTCATCGGTGCCGTAGCGCAGGTACGTGCCCGCGACCATGATGATGCCAACGATCAGGCAGCCCCAGATGCCGATTTTCTGTGTCGTCGTCATGGGTGTCCCCTCCCCAATCTCAGCCTAAAGCGGAATATTGTCGTGTTTCTTCCACGGATTCTCGAGATGCTTGTTCGCAAGCTTCTTCAGGCCCGTGATGATGCGCTTCCGCGTCGAGTGCGGCATAATCACTTCGTCAATATAGCCGCGCTGCGCCGCCACAAACGGGTTGGCGAACAGGTCTTCATACTCTTTCGTGCGCGCGGCGATCTTCTCCGGGTCGTCCCGGTCCTTCCTATACAGGATTTCCACCGCGCCCTTCGCGCCCATCACGGCGATCTCAGCCGTCGGCCAGGCGTAGTTGAGGTCCCCGCGCAGGTGCTTGGAGGCCATCACGTCATAAGCGCCGCCATAGGCCTTGCGCGTGATCACAGTGATTTTCGGCACGGTGGCTTCACCGTATGCAAACAGAAGCTTGGCGCCGTGCTTGATGATGCCGCCATATTCCTGCGCTGTGCCTGGCAGGAAGCCCGGCACGTCAACCAGCGTGATGATCGGAATATTGAAACAGTCGCAGAAGCGCACGAACCGCGCGGCTTTCTTCGAGCTATCGATATCCAGGCAGCCCGCCAGCACCATCGGCTGGTTCGCCACAATGCCCACGGTTTCGCCGTCCATCCGCGCGAGACCGATCAGGATATTGCCGGCGTGGTTTGGCTGAAGTTCGAAGAAGTCGCCCTCGTCCACCATCTTGGTGATGACTTCATGCATGTCATACGGCTTGTTGGCGTTCGACGGGATCACATTATCGAGGGACTTTTCAATCCGGTCGGCCTTGTCGAAGCTTGGACGCGTTGGGGCTTTTTCCCGGTTGTTGAGCGGCAGGAAATCGTAGAAACGACGCAGCTGCGCCAGCGCTTCCACGTCATTCGCGAACGCTTTGTCCGCCACGCCCGATTTGGTGGTGTGGGTTGAGGCCCCGCCCAGTTCTTCCTGGGTTACCACCTCGTTCGTCACAGTTTTCACAACGTCTGGGCCGGTCACGAACATGTAGGAACTGTTTTCGACCATGAAAATGAAGTCCGTCATGGCGGGGCTATAGACAGCACCACCCGCGCACGGGCCCATGATCATGGAAATCTGCGGGATAACGCCGGAGGCCAGCACGTTTTTCTGGAACACGTCCGCGTAACCGCCTAGCGCCGCGACGCCTTCCTGGATGCGCGCACCGCCGCTATCATTGAGGCCGATCACCGGCGCGCCCACCTTCATGGCCATATCCATGACCTTGATGATTTTCTGCGCGTGCGTGGCGGAAAGCGAGCCGCCGAAAACGGTGAAATCCTGGCTGTAGACATAGACAAGGCGGCCATTGATGGTGCCCGAGCCGGTGACGACGCCGTCGCCCGCGAACTTGGTATCGCCCATACCGAAATCGTTGCAGCGGTGCTCGACGAACATGTCATATTCTTCGAAGCTGTCATCATCGAGAAGAAGCTCAATCCGCTCCCGCGCTGTGAGCTTGCCGCGCGCGTGCTGTGCATCGATGCGCTTCTGCCCGCCACCCAGGCGCGCCTGTGCCCGTTTTTCTTCCAACCGCTCCAGGATTTCCTTCATAGATCCGCCTTCCCTCGGTTTTTATTGTGCAGAGCAGCATAACCGTGTGCTCATGCCCGTTCGCAGCCTTTACCGCTGCGTTGGTTGATTCTTTTATCCTGTCCTTCAGACAGATTCCAGCGTTTTATTTCGCAGGTGCGAAAGGAACTCAGCCGCCACACACAGGTCGGCATAGTTGGCCTCGCGCTTCTC
>JBNKYQ010000344.1:0-2477 GCA_050300975.1 Kordiimonas sp. | reverse complement strand
GTCATGGGCGTGCGCATGCGCGGCCTGCTGGCATGGATGGCCTGGCGCGCCATCTACCTGATGAAGTTCCCGGGCCTCGATCGGCAGATCCGCATCGCCGTCGACTGGTTCCTCGACCTGATCCTGCCGCGCGACATCGCCCCCACCGTGATCCGCCACCGGGAAAAAACCGAAAGCTTCCCACCGCTCAGCGACCAGATGATTCTGGAACGCTTTATCGCGGACGGGCATTTCGCCCGCCACCTCAGGCGCCTGCGCGGCATCCACAAGGCGCGGCTGCAGTGCTTTTTTGAAAGCGCGCGCCAGGCCCTCGGCGGCTATTTCGACCTGGTCCCCACAGACGCCGGCCTACATGTGGTTGGGCTGTCGGGGCCCGCGCTTCAGCACATCGACGACCGGGAGGCCGCCAAAGCCGCCCATCGCAGTGGCCTCGGAGCTGTGCCGCTTTCAGGCACCTATAATATTGCCCGCGCGCAAAAGGGGCTGCTGTTCGGCTTCGCCAACATCCCGGAAGCAGACATGCCGGGACGACTGGGGCAATTTGTCCGGGAACTAGATGAAATTACAGGCTTTTAATAGCAGGCGCGCCATAGTAGCCTAGGGCCCAGATTGGCACGCGAGAGGGGCAGGCCTGTGTTTTTTGCCGCCCGATGCCGCACCAGGAGGGGTACATGATCCGAAAACATGCCTTGGCAGCCACATTGGCTATCATCGGCACCGCGACGGCAGCGTCCGCGCTGCAGCAAAGCATGAGCTTTGGCCAGAACTGGAGCTACAGCGGCAGCGACGGCCCGAAAAGCTGGTCATCTGTTTCACCGGCCTGTGGTGCGGGCATGCAATCGCCTGTCGTGATTTCGGGGACCGAGCCCGCCGTGATGCACCGGCTTGAAACCCTGTACCGCGTGACACCTGTGGCAACCCACAATGACGGCCGCACCGTGCTCCAGAATTATGCCGCCGGCAGCATCCTACGGGTGGGCAGCAAGATTTTCATCCTGAAGGAATTCCACTTCCATACGCCGGCTGAACACCAGGTGCTGGACACCACCTTCCCGATGGAGATCCAGTTCACCCACCAGGCACTCAATGGCGAGATGGCCATCGTGTCAGTGCTGGTGAAGGAAGGCGCCACCAACGAGGCAGCCGAAGAGCTGCTGCCGAACCTGCCGATTGAACCGGAACAGGGCGTCAACCTGCCGAATGTAAAGATCAATGCCCGGGACTTCATGCCCCAGGAAAAGGACTATTACCGCTACATGGGGTCTTTGAGCCACCCACCCTGCACGCCGGGCGTGAACTGGTATGTACTCAAGACCCCTGTTGAGTTTTCCGCCGAACAGATCAACCTGGTGAAGGGTATCGTCGGCACCAACAACCGCCCGGTCCAGCCGCGCGACAACCGGATCATCCTCGATGCGCAGTCTCAATAATCCAGGCATGACCACTCTAGCCAGGGGCGCAGGCTTGGCGCTGTCCCTTCTGCTTGTCGCCGCCTGCTCGAGCGGGCCGTCTGGGCCAAAGCCCACAGCGGGCGCCAAACGGGCGCCGACCCAGGTGGCGAACGCCCTGTGTGAAGGCCGCGCAGCCGACGCCGTCGACATGCTGAGCGCCGAACCCCTGTCGGGGCCGGTTGACCGTTTCTTCACGGCGCTCGCCATGGAAAAGAGCGGCCATCCCGTATCCGCCCGCAAGATCTACGCATCGCTGATGACGTCCGGCGCGACAGATCCGGTTTATCTGGACTGCGGTGCCGAGCAGTTGGCCAACGGCACGGTATCGAGCGAAGCCGCCCGTCGCCTGGCGCTGATCGCGCAGGACCTGCGGTCTCTGGACGTGGCAACAGCCCGTCCGCAGCATTTGCACGAAGGCCTGCCAACCCTTGACGGCAGCAGCGTCAGCTCGGTCAGGCCATCAAGCGGTTTCTCCAGCACGCCGATGTCCGTGTTCCGGCCTGGGTCCACCTCCCCGCTTGGGCGCTGGTTTGCCCACCTTGAATCGTACAAGACCTACCAATCCGCCCAGGAAAACAAGCCAACGCTTGAAGCCAAATTCCCCTCCCTACAGGGCTATATAGACCAGTGGGAAGTGAATGTGGCAGGCGGTGTTGTGCGCCTTGGGGTACGGCTTGATGACAAGGAAGATGCCCGCCGCCTGTGCCAGCAGGTCAAGAGCAACGGCGACTATTGCGCGGTGCTTGATACCTCCCCCTAAACCTTCGTTTCAGGGCCTTTCCGCCCCCCGAAGATTCCGCTAGCCACTGGGGCGCCTTCTTTCTATGATGGCGCCCAAATTGCGCATGGGTCGTGATCCTGCGTAAGATAACACAGTAACCTGGGGAGAGGGTTTTATGGCTGGAGTTAAGCACGCGCATTGGTCGTCGCGCTGGGCCTTTATCATGGCAGCCGTCGGCAGCGCCGTCGGATTGGGCAATATCTGGAAATTTCCATATGAAGCAAACGCAGGCGGCGGCGGCGCAT
>JBNKYQ010000343.1:0-2517 GCA_050300975.1 Kordiimonas sp. | reverse complement strand
CCGCGGCACCAGTGAAACAGACGCCTACGCGCTGTTTGCCAACGTGGCCTATGACATTTCAGACAAGCTTAGCCTGAACATCGGCGGCCGTTACAGCCACGAAAAGAAACAGGGTGACACAGACCGCTGGACGGCGCCGGGTGCACCGGTTCTGACATTCGCGGATGAGAAGAGCTTCAGCAAATTCACGCCAAGCGTTCGCCTGGAATGGAAGGCAAATGATGACGTGCTGATGTACGCCGGCTATTCAAAAGGCTTCAAAAGCGGCATCTTCCTGACCGGCCAGCGCTCGCCTGTGCTGGACCCGGAAATTGTCGATGCCTATGAAGTGGGCGTGAAGGGCCTGTTCCTGGATCGTCGCCTGCAGTTCAATGCTGCAGCCTTCTACTATGACTTCACGAACCTGCAGCAAGGGCGCAGCGTGCCTGCCGGTACCAGTGGCTTCACGCTTGTCTATGAGAATGCGGCATCGGCGAAGATCAAAGGCCTGGAGGCAGAGTTCAACTTCATGGCCACAGAAAATGTGCGCCTGTTTGGCTCCACCACATTCCTGGATGCAACGTTCGACGACTATGTCACCACAGACCCGTTTGACACGGTATTCCAGCAGCTTGGGCTGATTGACGCGGGCGTTGACCTGTCGCAGCAGCTTTCCGGCAACCGCATGGTCCAGTCGCCCAAATGGGCCGGCACCATCGGTGTGGCAGTGAACACCCATCTGCCGGGCTCCGACTGGTTCGCTGAAGCGACCGCGTCCATGACGCACAAGGGCCGGGTCTATTTCTCCCAGTTCAACCACGAAGCCCTGAGCCAGGAAGGCGTGACCACAATGGATGCGAGTATCCGCTTTACGTCACCTGACGAACAGTGGTCGGTCGTTGTCTGGGGCAAAAACCTGACGGATGAGACCATCTATCAGGGTACGTTCATCCTGAACTCGTCCCGGACAAACGCCGGCTTCCTTGCAGCGCCAAGGACCTTCGGTGTTACCCTGGGGCTGAACTTCTAGGCATTTTTGCCTTTGCCCGGGGTGGCCAAGCGGTCGTCCCGGGCGCAAGCAAGATAGTTCTGATAAACATGTCAGATTAACAGGTTATGGGTGCGTGAAGGGAGCAGCTATGAACTTCGATCGTCTTAATCCGCTAACAGGTGAAGTGGCCAGCAGTGCTGCCGCCATGAAGGCAGAAGATATGCCCGCTATTGTTGAAGCGGCGGAAAAAGGCTTTGCCGAATGGTCCAAAATGGGCCCGAACGCGCGCCGCAGTGTGCTTCTGGATGCGGCGGCGGCCCTCTCGGCCAAGCAGGACGACTTCGTTGAAGCCATGATGCATGAGATTGGTGCAACTGCGGGCTGGGCCATGTTCAACCTGATGCTAGCCACGTCCATGATGCGTGAGGCGGCGTCGATCACCACCCAGATTGGTGGCGAGGTGATCCCGTCCGACAAGCCTGGTTTCCTGGCCATGGCGGTGCGCGAGCCGGTTGGCGTTATCCTCGGGATTGCCCCCTGGAATGCACCGATCATTTTGGGCGTACGGGCGGTGGCGACGGCGCTGGCCTGCGGCAATTCGGTTATCCTGAAAGCGTCTGAAATCTGCCCCCGCACACACGGACTGATCATTGAAGCGCTGGAGACCGCAGGCTTCCCGGAAGGCACGGTCAATGTTGTGACCAACGCGCCAGCGGACGCGGGCGAAGTTGTTGGCGCCCTGATTGACCATCCAGCCGTGAAGCGCATCAACTTCACCGGCTCAACGGAGGTGGGGCGCATCATCGCCAAGCGCGCGGCTGAGCACCTGAAGCCCTGCCTGCTTGAACTGGGCGGCAAGGCGCCGTTCCTGGTGCTGGAAGACGCAGACCTTGATGAAGCGGTAAAGGCCGCGGCTTTTGGGGCTTTCATGAACCAGGGCCAGATCTGCATGTCCACGGAACGCATCATCGTTGTGGATGCGGTGGCGGACGCCTTTGCTGAAAAGCTGGCGGCGAAAGTGAAATCCATGGCCACCGGCGATCCGCGTGACGGCAATACCCCGCTCGGGGCCGTGGTGGACCAGAAAACCGTATCAAAGGTGAATGCCCTGATTGACGACGCTGTGAGCCACGGTGCCAAGCTTCTGGCAGGCGGCAAGGCCGACACGGTGCTGATGCCCGCTACACTGGTTGGCGGCGTGACGGCTGAGATGAAGCTTTACCGGGACGAAAGCTTTGGCCCGGTGGTGGCCATGATCCGGGCCCAGGACGAGACCGACGCCATCCGCATCGCGAACGATAGCGACTACGGCTTGTCAGCCGCGGTCTTCACCCGCGACGGCGCGCGCGGCCTCAAGGTGGCTCGCCAGATCAAATCCGGCATCTGCCATGTGAACAGCCCGACCGTACAGGATGAAGCGCAAATGCCGTTTGGCGGCGTTGGCGCCTCCGGCTACGGCAAGTTTGGCGGCAAGGCAGGGATCGACAGCTTCACCGAACTTCGCTGGATCACCCTGGCGTCAGAGCCGGGTCATTATCCGATCTGAC
>JBNKYQ010000342.1:0-2519 GCA_050300975.1 Kordiimonas sp. | reverse complement strand
CGGGCGAGGAAGAATGCCTTCGCACCGGCGTCATGATTGGCGCCGGCATTGGTGGGCTTCGCTGGATTTCTGACACATCTCTCGTGCTGGCTGAGCGTGGCGTTCGCCGCGTGAGCCCGCACTTCATTGCTGGCTCCATCATCAACCTGGCATCCGGCAATGTGTCCATCAAATATGGCTTCAAAGGCCCGAACCACGCGGCGGTTACAGCTTGTTCGACGGGTGCACATTCCATTGGTGACGCAGCACGCATTATTGCGCTTGATGATGCCGACGTCATGGTGGCAGGCGGTGCCGAAGCATCGATCTGCGGTATCGGCTATGCCGGTTTCTGCCAGGCGAAAGCGCTTTCTACCAGCTATAACGACGACCCAACCGCAGCGTCGCGCCCATGGGACCGTGGCCATGACGGCTTCGTGATGGGCGAGGGCGCCGGTGTTGTGGTTCTTGAGGAACTTGAGCACGCAAAAGCGCGTGGTGCGAAAATCTATGCCGAGATCGTCGGTTACGGCATGTCCGGTGATGGCTACCACGTGACGGCACCTGCGCCAGACGGCAATGGCGGCTACCGCGCCATGGAAGCTGCGCTGAAGCGCGCTGGCATGACGGCGGGTGACCTTGATTATATCAACGCCCACGGTACCTCGACACCAGTTGGTGACCCGATTGAGTTCGGCGCCGTGAAGCGCCTGTTGGGTGAGCACGCCAGCAAGGTTGCTATGTCTTCGACCAAGTCTTCTATTGGCCACCTTCTGGGTGCTGCGGGCGCGGTTGAAGCCATTTTCTGTATCAAATCCATCACCGACAATGTGGTGCCACCAACTCTGAACCTGCATGAGCGGGCCGAAGGCTGCGACGGCATCGACCTGGTGGCGCTTGAAGCACAGGAACGCAACGTCAAGGCGGCGCTGTCGAACAGCTTCGGCTTCGGCGGCACCAACGCGTCGCTGGTGATGCGGGAATACAACGGCGACTGATTAAGCGCCTTTCAGAATTAAAGACCGGCTTTTGAGATTGCGCGCGGCCTGATAGGCTGACCCACATGATCAGAAGCCGGTTTTTTCATGCCTTCATTCTGGGCCTCGGCGCCCTAATAATACTCGTCAGTGTGCTGACGGGCGTGATGCAGCATATCCTGAATGTTCCGGTGTCAATTAGTGGTCCGGTCTATCTCTATATCCAGAAGGGGCAGACGCTGGGCGCTGTGGCGCGCGAGGCCAAGGATCTGGGCCTTGTCAACAGCTCCCTTCATTTCAAGGCTGCTATCCGCGTAAGAGGGCTTGAGAAAAAGCTGTATGCTGGTGAATATGAAATACAGCCGGGAGAAAGGCTGTCTGAACTGTTGAGGCGCATAGAAAACCGGTCGATCTATTTGCGTCGTCTAGTGATTCCAGAGGGTCTGTCTGTGGTCGAGGTGATGCCACTCCTCGAACACGCCTATGGCCTGGAACAAAACGGGCTGAAGGCGCCGGCTGAAGGCAGCTTGCTGCCAGACACCTATTTCTACGAGCGCGGCGATAGGGCCGTTGCAGTCATGAACCGCATGAAAAGTGCGATGAATGAAGCACTTCTGGGGGCTTGGGAAACCCGTGACGGGGACTTGCCTTTCGCGTCCGTTGAGGAGGCGTTGGTGATGGCGTCGATCGTGGAGAAGGAAACCGCGATCGCAAGCGAGCGACCGCTCGTTGCGGCGGTATTCATCAACCGGTTGCGGCGTGGCATGCGGCTGCAGTCTGACCCCACGGTGATATACGGCATTTCGGGCGGCGTGCCGCTTGACCGGCCGCTGTCCCGCGCTGACCTGCGGGCCGAGACTCCTTACAATACATACCGCGTGGGTGGGCTGCCGCCGACCCCTATTGCCAACCCGGGCCGCGAGGCCATTCAGGCGGTCATGAACCCTGCTGCTGTGCCGTATCTCTATTTCGTGGCGGACGGCTCAGGCGGGCATGCCTTTGCCAGTACTCTTGAAGAACACAACCGCAATGTGGCGCGCTGGCGTCAGATTGAGCGCGGCTCGCGCTAGGAAATTCCCACAAAGGTTAAATTAGGGCTGCCCATTGGCGCTTGGCGCATTATAGTGCAGCCCCTGAGGAGCCATTAGGAGCATTATATGCCGCTTAACAGCATGACAGGATTTGCCCGTGGGGCTGGCGCAGACGTTGGGTTTCGCTGGAACTGGGAAGTCAAAAGCGTCAACAACAAGGGCCTTGAGGTACGCGCCAAGCTGCCGTCCTTCCTCGACGGCTTTGACCTGGCCATCAAGAAGGCCGTGTCTGGCATGCTCGCGAGGGGGTCTGTTTATCTTAGCCTGAATGTAGAACGCGATGGCGATGACGCCAGCTTCGTGGTGAATGAAGAGCGTTTGCAGGCGCTGATCGAAGTAGCTTCAAAGTTCGCCGCTGTGCCGGGCGTTGAGAAAGCCAGCATCGATGGACTGTTGTCCATCAAGGGGGTGGTGGACTTGACAACTCGCGACATGACCGAAGATGAGCGGGGTGCGCTTGAAGTGGTGCTTC
>JBNKYQ010000341.1:0-2545 GCA_050300975.1 Kordiimonas sp. | reverse complement strand
AAACCGATTCCCTACCTGCCGCAGGTGATCGGGGTTGTCACATCCCCCACAGGCGCGGTGATCCGCGACATCCTGCACCGGCTGAGCGACCGCTTCCCGCGCCATGTGCTGGTGTGGCCGGTGCTGGTGCAAGGGGAAGGCGCGGCTGATCAAGTGGCGAACGCCATCAGGGGGTTCAATGCCATCGACGGGACGCGCGGTATCCCAAGGCCTGACCTTCTGATCGTGGCGCGTGGCGGTGGCTCGATTGAAGACCTGTGGTCCTTTAACGAAGAAGCTGTGGTACGCGCGGCTGCGGACAGTGAGATTCCCCTGATCTCTGCCGTGGGGCACGAAACCGACACCACGCTGATCGATTACGCGTCTGACCTGCGGGCACCAACACCCACTGGCGCGGCAGAAAAAGCGGTGCCGGTTCGCGAAGACCTTCGTTTCACGGTGGCAGACCTGGGACGCCGTCTGGCGGGCCTCAAGGTCTCCATGCTGCGGGACCGGGAAGAACGGCTTCGCGGCCTGGCCCGCGGCTTACCTAGCCCACGCGATATCCTCGGCCTTGCGCAGCAGCGCTTCGACGACCTGTCTGACCGGTTGCCGCGCGGCCTTGTGGCCGCCGTGCAGCAGAAATCCATTCAACTGAACCGCCTGGTTGGTGGCCTGAGCGCGGGGCGATTGAGGCAGCTTGTTGCCTTCAGGGGCAAAGAGCTGGAAAGCACATCGCGCCGGCTGACGCCAGCTTATGCGCGGAAACTCGAAGACTTGGGCACGCGCCTCGCTGCCAGTGGCCGGATGCTCGATAGCCTGAGCTATGAGCGGGTGCTGGAGCGCGGCTTTGCGCTGGTGGAAGACGCGGGCGGCACGCCAGTCTCTAAGGCCGCGAACCTGTCGGCGGGGGATCAGGTGACTGTACGCTTTGCTGACGGCACCAGTGATATGCAGGTGCTGGGCGGCGACAGCCCCAAACCGCTCGCCAAGCCCAAGCCAGCGCCAAGGAAAACACCGAAGGCCAAAACACCAGGCGGGGATGACAGGCAGGGGTCGCTCCTTTAAAGCCCAGGGAACATTCAGGCCCAAATGCCCAACTTTTGCCGTCTTCACGGGGGAAACAGAGTTTCATGATCAAGATTGTTCAGATATGTGGTGTGATCCTTCTTATGACCGTGCTGTCGCCGCTCGTGCATGCGGTGGACCTGAAGGGCCAATTGGTGCAAGGCGGCCTTGTGTGGGGAACGCTTTCCCCTGGCAGTGAAATGAACTTGAACGGTGAGCCGGTCAAGGTTGGCCCCAAGGGCAACTTTGTGTTCGGGTTTGGCCGTGACGAGGGGCCGACGGCATCACTGGTGATCCTGCACCGGGACGGCACGCGCGAGGAGCGGACGCTGCAAATTGGCAAGCGCGAGTTTGCAATCGAACGGGTCGACGGCCTGCCGCCCAAGACCGTGACCCCGCCGCCGGAGTGGCGGGAGCGGCGCAAGCTTGAGACCGGCAAGGTGCGTGAAGCGCGCAGCCATCTGGCTGACAACCTGCACTGGTCGCGTGGGTTCATTCGTCCGGCGGAAGGCCGATTTTCTGGCTTCTATGGCAGCCAGCGAATTCTGAACGGCAAGCCCAGAAGCCCGCATTATGGCCTGGATATCGCGGGTCCTACGGGCACCCCGGTCCATGCTCCGGCAGGCGGGATTGTACGCCTTGCCGTGCCGGACTTCCTGCTGGAAGGCGGGATCGTTATTATCGACCATGGCTACGGCGTGACATCCACCCTGTTCCATATGAACAGCGTCGATGTTAAAGAGGGCGCCTGGGTCCACCAAGGTGACCTGATCGGCACCATTGGTGCCACCGGGCGCGCGAGTGGCCCACACGTGGACTGGCGGGTGAACTGGAAGGATGTGCGGCTTGACCCGCAGCTTCTGATTAATGACAGCATCGAGGAATAAAAAATGAAAAAAACAATTGGCAGCCTTGCCCTGCTGCTGGCGGCATCAACCGGCGCGACCGCGCAGGAAGACTCCAGCCTGTCGATCGACGGCTATGTGGGCGTGTTGAGCGACTATCGCGACCGTGGGCTCAGCCTGTCTGACAAAGACCCTGTTGTGGTGGCCTCCCTTGGCGCGTTTCACGATAGTGGCTTCTACGGCGGCTTCGTAGGCGGCATTCTGGGTGACGGCTTCGCGGGCGAAACCAAGGCAGAATTCTATGCCGGGTACCAGATGGACACCGGCACCTATATCTATGACTTCTCGGCGGAGCTCGACAGCTTCCACGGTGACGGCAACAGCCGCTTTTTCCCTGAGTTCAAAGCCAGTATGGCGCGGGATTTTGGCCTGGCCTTCATCCGCGGTGGCATTTCCTATGCGCCTGATGGGCGCTGGAGCGACCCGGACCGTGACAGCGTCTATGTCTATTCCGATCTTGAAGTGCCGATTCCGTCGATCCCGGAACTTACGCTGATCGGTCGCCTCGGCTACGACATGCGGCAGGACCGCTCCAACGTGTGGGACTGGGGCATTGGCGTCAGTGCCTTTATCGAGAATGTCGAGCTGAGCGT
>JBNKYQ010000340.1:0-2547 GCA_050300975.1 Kordiimonas sp. | reverse complement strand
AGCGTGAACATGCCATCCTTGGTGGTCTGGCCCTTCTCGATCCCGAGCTTGGACTTGCAAGCCTTCATGATGTCGTCGGAACCCCGAAGCCAGCATGGCGTGGTGCCACACACCTGCACATGGTGCTTACCGATCGGCTTGTGGTTATACATGGTATAGAAAGTCGCGACTTCCTGAACCCGGATTGCCGGCATATCCAGATAGTCAGCGATATATTCCATGATTTCCTGCGTCACATGGCCACCATTCTGGCGCTGGGCCAGATCAAGAAGCGGCATCACAGCACTTTGCTGGCGCCCTTCCGGGTATTTTGCGATGTGCGCTTGTGCGGCTTTCTCGTTTTCCGAGGTCCACACAAATTTTTCTGGTGCCGTACTCATCGGTCAACCTCACCAAATACAATGTCCATAGCCCCGAGAACTGCGGGGGCATCAGCCAGCATGTGACCCTTAAGCAGGTAGTCCATGCCCTGAAGGTGCGCGAACCCGGGAGCCCGGATCTTGCATCGGTACGGACGGTTAGAGCCGTCGGATACCAGATACACACCAAATTCACCCTTCGGTGCTTCAACGGCGGCGTAAACTTCGCCTTCAGGAACCTTGAAGCCTTCCGTATAGAGCTTGAAGTGGTTGATCAGCGCTTCCATCGACCGTTTCATCTCGGCGCGGCGTGGCGGCGCGAATTTCGTGTTCAGCGACATCACGGGGCCAGATGGCATGTCATTCAAGCATTGGCGAATGATCTTCAGCGACTCGCGAATCTCAGCGATTCGCAGCATGAAGCGATCATAGCAATCACCGGAATTACCAATGGCGACCTGGAAGTCCATCTTGTCATAGACTTCATAAGGCTCAGCCTTCCTTAGGTCCCACGCTACGCCGGTGGAGCGCAGCATCGGGCCAGTGAAGCCCCAAGCAAGCGCCTCATCAGCATCGAACACGCCAATGTCCACGTTCCGCTGCTTGAAGATGCGGTTGTCGATCAGCAGCGCTTCCATGTCCGCAAGCGTGCTAGGGAAGGTTTCGGTCCACTTCATGATGCGCTCTGCAAGGCCTGCAGGCAGGTCCTGGTGCACACCACCCGGGCGGAAGTAAGCAGCGTGCAGACGCGCGCCACAAACCGCCTCGTAGAATTCCATCAGGATTTCGCGCTCTTCGAAGCCCCACAGGATTGGCGTCAGCGCGCCTACGTCCATAGCGTGGGTCGTCAGGTTCAGAAGGTGGTTCAGAACCCGGCCGATTTCAGAGAACAGCACACGGATATATTGGCCGCGCTCTGGCACTTCGATGTTTGCGAGCTTCTCGATCGCCATGCAGAAGGCATGCTCCTGGTTCATCGGCGCCACATAGTCGAGGCGATCGAAGTAAGGCATCGCCTGCAGATACTGCTTGTGCTCGATCAGCTTCTCGGTGCCGCGGTGCAGAAGGCCGATGTGCGGATCTACCCGCTCAACGATCTCGCCGTCCAGCTCCATCACCATACGCAGAACGCCGTGCGCCGCAGGGTGCTGCGGGCCGAAGTTCAGGCAATAGTTCTTGATATCAACCTCAGCCATTATTTCGCCCCCTCTTTACTCTCAGCGGCATCGTCGGCTTTCTCGTCACCCGGCAGCACATACTTGGCGCTTTCCCATGGGCTCATGAAATCGAAGTTGCGGAATTCCTGCTTCAGCTTCACAGGCTCGTACACGATCCGCTTTTCTTCCTCGGAATACCGGCATTCAACGAAGCCGGTCAGCGGGAAGTCCTTGCGAAGCGGGTGCCCCTGGAAGCCGTAATCCGTCAGCATGCGGCGAAGGTCCGGGTGATCGGCAAAGAAGATGCCGTACATGTCCCACGCTTCGCGCTCGAACCAACCCGCGGCCGGGAAAACGTCGATGGCGGACGGCACTGGCGTGTCGGCATCGGTTTCCACTTTCACGCGGATACGCTGGTTCAGCTGCACACTGAGCAAGTGATACACAACGTCGAACCGACGCGCGCGCTCCGGATAGTCGGCGCCGCACAGGTCGATCATTTGTTTGAACATACATTCCTGGTCATCGCGCAGGAACGTGAGCACTTTCTGAACATGCTCTGCGCGGGCTACCACGGTCAGTTCGCCAAATGCGACACTGGTGGAGATGACCTCATTTTCCAAACTGGATGCGATGTGCTCGCCCAGTGACTTCAATGCCTTATCAGTCATGCGCTGACGCGCTCCTTTTTGATGTGCGGCAGAGGTGCCGCAGGCACACAGCGAAGCGCCCCCAACTTGTGGCGGCGCCTCGTACTCGATCTAACGGTTGATGGTCCCTGTGCGGCGGATTTTGCGCTGCAACTGGAGTACACCATAAAGAAGCGCCTCTGCCGTGGGAGGACAGCCAGGGATATAGATATCGACCGGCACAATGCGGTCACAGCCCCGAACAACCGAATAGGAATAGTGATAGTAGCCGCCGCCGTTGGCGCATGACCCCATGGAGATCACATAGCGAGGCTCGGACATCTGGTCGTAAACCTTGCGCATTGCAGGTGCCATCTTGTTCGTGAGCGTACCAGCGACGAT
>JBNKYQ010000339.1:0-2573 GCA_050300975.1 Kordiimonas sp. | reverse complement strand
CTGTCATCAAAAAACTTGCCGGCCCTCGACAAGGCGCGCGCTTACCATTTGCAGTCCCTATTATATGCGCGCGACAAGAACGAGGACGCATCCTACCAGAGCCTGTTGAAGCTGATGCGGCAGCCAACTGACCTTCCAACATACTCGGACCTGGACCGCGGCAACCTTCTGTTCAGAAGCGCAAACACCAACGCCAGCATGATGCATCGGTTCCTGTTTCATATCGTCAGGCAGGGCGACTACAGTGAGCTTTCCGAACATATCAATGACGTTGAAGCCGAGTATCGGCCGTTCATGAGCAAGGTCCTGGATAAAGGGTCTCCACTAAAGAACAGCTATTCCTTCTACATGCGTGAAAGGCGGTCACGGGACGAGGAAATCGCCACGCGCTTCCTGTTGCCCACCGTTTTGTGGCTTGCTCAAGAAGGCGATGCCGCTGCCGGTGTGGCCATAGGCTTGTTGGACGAGCGGGTATACAGGGTGAAAGACGCCAGCACGCGGGCGCGCATTCTCATGGTACGGGCTGAACTGAACCTCAAGAAGAAGGATCTTCGGCAAGCTGACCAGGACTTTGCTGCCGTGCTGCCTTTGGCTGAAGAAGCCAAGCTGCGGGGGATTGGACGGTCTTCCCTGCGGATGCGGGCGCTGATCGCCGCGAACGAGACGAGGTTCGCTGACGCCTATGACTTCATGGACAAATATTTTGCAGGTCTTTCGAAGACATGGGCATCACAGCCGACCAATGATCTCATCGAGGCGCAGACCTTGCGGGCCGACCTGGCTGCCCGCGCGGGATACAGCGATGAAGCGCGCCATCATATTGATACCCTTAAGGGCATTTATGACCGCTTTGGCCAGCCGTGCGAGCCCTGCGCCAAGATCGAACAGAATATGGCTAACTAATGCACGCGCCACAGGAGGAAAGGTTGAAACCACTGATGATGACTGTTGCGGTTGGGTTGGGGCTGATCGTGCCCGCCCTTCAGGCGCAGGCCGCCGACGAGCCGCTGACCCGGGACCAGGTGTGGGACTGCATTTCCTATGGCGATGATATTCTGCGCGCCCGAGAGCGCATGGACGATTATCAGCGCATGAAGCGGCACGCCAAGAAGCGCTATAACGAGACAACCAACCAGCAATACCGGCGCGAGCTGGCGCGCGAACACGACCGCTATGTGGATCGCTACAATTCGAATGTCGAGGACTATAACGAAAACCTGCTGCCGCGATATAACAAGCGGTGCGTGGCCAAATCTTTGGCGGTGAGCGACTATGAAGCCGTCTGCAACACGCGTGCCCGGATGGACAACCCCTTCTGCAAGAGCTTCCGCGACCTGCGGCGGGAAGTGATGCGCAAGAAGGGCTGGAAATGACAGTTTCAAAGCTCAGCGCCGAGGATGTTATTGCACAGAATATTGTGGGCAGACCTTTCTTGCATGAGCAAGGGAACTGTGTGTGCCGTGGCTATGTGGCGGGATTCAGTACCGAAGGTGATCATTGGACGCTCGCGGTCAGCGATGTGGAATATCTGGACAAGTGGACCGACGAATGGCGCCATGATGCCACTGACGATGAATATGGCGGCAGCCTGTCCGCGCACTCATCGTTTGAGGAAGATACAGCAGACGGCATCCTCACCATTTCGGGCTACGGCATGGTTGTCTATGTGGGGCCGGATTGCGACAGCCCCTGGAGCGAGATCGACTGGCCGGAACTGGACGGCTATGACGGTGGCCCGATGGAAGGTGGGCCGCTGAGCAAGCGGGAAAAAAAGAAGCGCCGGAAGCAGCGGCGCTGAAATTCGGGGTGAGACGATGAAAAATACATCAACCATAGACTGGTGGAGCTGGCGTGGCTTTTTCTACACGTTTCTTGGCGGGATTTTTTGGTGGCTGCATTGGCAACCGGTCCGTTTTCTGGTGACGCTGGCCTATCCGCTGATATTGGGGTTTATTGAGTATGCGCTCGCGCCCGATCTTGCTGATGGCGCCCGGCGTGATGCCCCCTCCTGGGCCATTTACGCCATGGCAGCCTGGCCGCTGGTTATGGGGTTTGTGCAAAGTGATGCCGTCTATGGCGTCTATATTGAACGGCGGTCCAAACTCGCCGGAACCGCGTGCCTTCTTTTGTTCTCATTCGCCTTCCTCCTTAGCAAGCCCGGGTATGACTTCCGTCACCAGCTGGCGGCAGAAATTTCTTCGCCAGCCATAGCCGCCATGGTGCGGCCGCCCGTTGACTGGCGGGAGCTCAAGAAGGAGTTTGATGAAGAGAAGAAGCGCTTCGGCTTTGTCGACCAGCATGGTGTCTGGGTTATCCCGCCCAAATATATTCACCAGATGGGGCAGCTGACGGGCAGCAGGTTCAGGGATAACCGCGCCCTTGTGGTGATGAGCAAGAAGGACCTCGGCGGCAGTAAGAATAACCTCACTTACATCGATTCGACCGGCACCGCCATCACACCCTATTTCAATGAGCTGCACGGCCGGTTGCCAGAGGGCGATCTGGCCTGCGTCAGTTTGGCACCGGAAGGGAAGGGGCTGGATCAAGAGGGTGTCATCAATATCGAGACCGGC